>NC_007940.1:0-304415 GCF_000012385.1 Rickettsia bellii RML369-C | reverse complement strand
TTATTTTCTAATATTATCTTCCGTATTTCAGTAATAGGATCACGTTCTTTATATGTCTCAACTTCTTCTTTGCTGCGATATTTTGCCGGATCAGACATTGAATGCCCACGATAGCGATAGGTTTTTACTTCTAATATCAGAGGCATACTATTTTCTCTAACATATTCCGCTGCTTGCTTAACACCGTCATACATTTCTTCAAAATCCATGCCATTTAACTGGAATCCTTTAATCCCAAACGACTCACCTTTTTTATAAAGATCACGCATAAAGGTAGAACGAGCAACCGAAGTACCCATAGAATACTCATTATTTTCGATAATATAAACTACCGGTAAACCCCATAAAGCGGCCATGTTAAAGGCTTCATATACTTGACCTTGATTAACGGCTCCATCACCTAAGAAAGTAAAACAAATATTATTTGTGCCATTATATTTCTCAGCAAAAGCAAGCCCTGTACCTATCGGCACTTGTGCCCCTACTATGCCATGTCCGCCATAAAACTTATTCGGCACGTCAAACAAATGCATCGACCCGCCCTTACCTTTTGAGCAGCCTGTAGCACGCCCCATAAGCTCGGCTAGCACATATTTTGGTTCTGTACCTGCTAGAATAATATGAGCATGATCGCGATAGCTGGTAACCATACTATCTTCTTTTTGTTTAACCATATCTACAGCAGAAATTACTGCTTCCTGCCCGATATATAAATGACAAAAACCGCCTATTTCACCCATACCATATAGCTGCCCACATTTTTCTTCAAAACGCCTAAGCAACAACATATCTTTGAAGCTT
This sequence comes from Rickettsia bellii RML369-C, assembly GCF_000012385.1. Classification (NCBI taxonomy): domain Bacteria; kingdom Pseudomonadati; phylum Pseudomonadota; class Alphaproteobacteria; order Rickettsiales; family Rickettsiaceae; genus Rickettsia; species Rickettsia bellii. Next base: position 303,614 of record NC_007940.1, on the reverse strand, counting down.
TTTATGTATTCTTCTTTTACCGGTTTATATTTTCCTAATTTAATATCCACTAATTACTCCTTATAATCTTAAACGTCATTGCGAGGAGATGTAAAGCCTGCTGTGTCACCCCGTGACTTGATCACGGGGTCCAGTTAAAAATATCAACATTATTGATATTTTTAGTTGTTTTTTGGATCCCGTGGACAAGCCACAGGATGACATCTTAACGTCACAAAATACGGCACATGATCCGAAGGTGGCATCCAATCTCTTGCTTCTGATAATAAATGTATAGAAAACAATTCATCTTTTAAATTATTACTAACCCAAATATGATCAAGCCGCCTACCTCTGTTAGATTTTTTCCAATCTACGTTTCTATAACTCCACCAAGTATAAAATTTTTCATCAAGTGGCACAAAATGCCTACTACTATCAATAAACTCTAATGAGTTTTGCAATTCTACCAATAAAGAACGCTCAATATCAGTATGGCTAATAACATTTCGCAGCTGCTTGCTAGACCATACATCATGCGGGTGTGGTGCAATATTTAAATCACCTGCAATTATAATCTTATCATCTCTGGTGCGGTTATTAGTCAGCCATTCTTGCATCAACCTTATATATTCTAGCTTATGTTTAAACTTTGAATTTAGCTCTATATCAGGTATATCACCACCGGCAGGAACATAAAAATTATGTATCTCAATATTATTAACAGTAGCTGCTATATGCCTTTTATCACCGTTATATAGCTCAAGCGAAGAAACATTTTGCAGTGGAAGTTTTGAGATAATAGCAACGCCGTTATATGATTTCTGCCCCGAATATATTACATGTTCATAGCCTATATTTTTAATTACTTCAAGAGGAAATAAAGGATCATCTACTTTTGTCTCTTGTAATAAAATAATATCAGGCTGATGTTCATATGCCAATCTTTTTAATAAATCAATACGTAAACGTAGCGAATTAATGTTCCACGTAACTATCTTCATTTAGGTTTTATCATCTTTTATAGCTGCATTTACTATTGCGTCTCTGAAATAAATTATTCCAATTTGGTTTAGAGGATTTTTTAGATCAATTTTATCTTGCATTTCCTCAGGAATTTTTACCATAGTATTACTGATTATAGCAAAATAAAGATTATTAGGCAAAATATATCCCATTTCACTCTGCACTCCTAAAGCTTTACCAAAAAAATGAATCATTGTATGTTTAGAATCAAGGTCAGTAATATAGATACCATATCCCATGTAAGTTTTACGCCCATCTATCTCTTTTGCAGGAAAATACTTGGTAGTCATAAGCTTATAGGACTTTGTAGAAAGAATTTTGCCACTATTTAACGCTCTATACCATTTAATAAGGTCGCTTGGAGTTGATATAATCCCGCCATCAGCACAAGGAAGTGCTACAAAATCAGCAGTTGCAGGAGTAAATATAGGTTTATTACTATTATTCGGCGTTATGAAATATCTTACTGGATAATTAGAACTAACCACATTTCTTTGAATTCTAGCCGCTTCACTATATGAAGCAAAACTAGTAGACTTCATATTTAATGGTCTAAAAAATTCATCTTGAAAAAAATTACATAAATCTTTTTTAGTTACTTTTTCAATAATCATACCAAGTATAACGAAATTAGTATTACTATATTTGAACTTTTTCCCTATAGGTACTTCTAAAGGCTTAGACGCAACATATTGTAATATTTTTTTACGGGCCTCTTTTCTAGTCATATTTAAATCAAGTTTCACAAAACTAAAATATTCAGCAATACCACTACTATGAGTTAATAAATTATGAATTGATATTTTATATGCCCAATCCGGTACTTTACCTTGCCACATTTCTAAATCAATATATTTATATATCTTATCATTGACGTTTAATAATTTTTGCTCTTGCAGCCTTAAGATTCCTGCCGCAGTTATGGGTTTCGTAGCAGAAGCGATAGGCATCATTTCATTTGCTTTTAACTGCTCCCCGTTTAAAGCAAAAATTCCTTTAGCTCCGGTTAATAGCTGCTTATAGTCATCGGCAAACATAAAAACAGCGTTTACAAACCTATTGCTTATATATTCTTTTTCTGCTTCACTAATTCTTTGCTGAATATCTGCAAAACTATCAACACAATTAATGACTAAAAGCACCAACAAGAAAATATAACTACGGAACATAATAACTTTAACTCTATACAAACTAAAACTTAAACTCTATTAAAATAAGAAGGCAATTTTGCTTCTAAATTAACTTCTTTGCCAAAAACTTTTTTAGACAATACTATATTATTAGCATGCAAAAACATATATTTACTATACGGCATTAATTTGTCATTGCCATATTTATTATCACCAAATATTGGACAACCTAGTAATTTAGCATGCAATCTTAATTGATGCATTCTACCCGTAATCGGAATAAATTCAACCAAAAATAAGTTATTGGTAAGTGATTTAAGTAATTTATAATAAGTAATGGCAAGTTTACCATTATTATCATTTATATCAGTAATTTTAGGTATACTCCCCTTACTTTTTTCTATGTTAGTTTTGACCTCTCCTTGATCTTTAATTGGTTTTCCATAGGTTACAGCGAGATAGGTCTTTTCAACCAATTTTTCTTTAAAAGCATCATGAAGTTTTACACTACTTACATAATTTTTAGCAATTAAAAGTAAACCGCTTGTTTCTTTATCGAGTCTATGTACTAACTTAAAATCAGCACCTTGACTGTTTAAATATTTTAACGCAGAATCGACCGATAAATTAATTTTACTACCGCCTTGCGTTGCAAGCCCTGCTGGTTTATTAATCGCTATTATATTATCATCCTCATATATTAAATATTCAGTGGTAATTTTTTTTGCTAATGTAATTTCAGCATCAGTAAAAACCAGTTTAGTTGGTTGAGCTATAGGTAAATTAAACTTATCATGAATAAAAATTTCATCACCCTCCACTACTCTTAAACTCGCTTCTGCTTTTTTAGAATTAACGATTATTTGCTTTTGACGTAATGCTTTCTCTATCACTCCTTGGGTCAAAAGAGGATATAGACGCCTTAAATATTTATCTAACCTTGAGGCGATAGGGCTGTTTACAGTGATGATCATTAAGAATTTTTTATTAGAGAATAGCACCAAATTACTACAGATAAAAGCACTATAGCAAAAAATTGATGCATAGAAGCTGCTATTATAGGAACGTGATATAAAAGAGTAATTACGCCAGTAGATAATTGTATTAATAAAGCAATAGACAAATAAAATGCTACTTTATTTAATTTTGGATTTTTGACTTTTAACAAAGAAATAATCAAAGCTATGACGATTATAGACAAGCTATAAGCACCTAGACGGTGTATAAACTGGACAAAAACCGGATCATACCAATTTTTGAAACTAATGAAATTATCTTTTATTTCTATAGGAATAAAATTGCCACCCATCAATGGAAAGCTATTATATATTAGTCCTGCATCGAGCCCTGCAACTAAAGCACCTAAAAAAATCTGTACGTATATCATAGCAATAGCAGCAACAGAAAATATTAGCGGTAATTTTAAATTTATTTGTGATGGAATTAATAAAATATCACAACAATTTTTGACTAGCTTGTAAAAAAGTAAATGATAAATAATTACGGCAATAATTAGATGAAAAGCTAGACGAAAATGGCTAACAGATGGGTGGTTAACTAAACCGCTTTTAACCATATACCATCCCATAAAGCCCTGCACGCAGAATAATAGCAAAACAATTATATAAGATAATATATCACGATTTTTTATGATCCCTTTAAAATAAAAATATATTAAAGGTAATATATATATCAAACCTGTAGCCCTACCAAGCAGGCGATGCACAAACTCTAATAAATAGATGAATTTAAACTCTGATAAAGTCATCCCGTAATTAACTGCATTATATTCCGGAAATGCTTTATATTTAGCGAATTCAGCTTGCCAAGTATCATAACTAAATGGGGGCAAAATACCCGTTACCGGACGCCACTCAACTATTGACAAACCGGAATCAGTAAGCCTTGTTATCCCGCCTACAATAATCATCGCCACGACCATTATACAGCAAGTTAATAGCCATCTAGTTAAATTTTTCTGCACTTATATAGTTTTATTACTTTGTTAAATTTAGATAATTTAAAATACTTAATGTGAGTTCAGGAAATTCTTTTTTGGTATAATCTCCACCAAAATGCCCTTGATTTTTATATTCATGATATTCGCAATTTAAGTGTTTATGTAGATATCTAGCATGGTCAATAGGGATCCAGGGATCATCTTCAGAAGCAAATAGACTTATATATTTTTGATTAGAACGTATTTTTTCCCAATTCCATGGGCGAGAAAAATAACCTGATAATTTTTCTTTCTCCATATCTAAATCAGTATGATATGCACCAACCAAAACGGAACCTAAAATAGGATATTGTTCTGCCAAACGCATTGCCGCTATTGTTCCTGAAGAGTGCCCAACTAGAATAGTTTGATCATCAACCTTTATTTCATCATGTAGGAAAGGAATCCAATAAAATTCTCGAGCTAAATCAGGATCTGGAAATGTTGCTGCAACTACTTCTATGTCATGCAGCTCTAATTCTTTTTTAACACTTGGAAACCAATTATCCTTTGTTGTAGAATTACCATTACCGGATACAAATACGATTTTTATCATTTTTATATTGTTTTTATATGTAAGTTATTGCAAATGGTTAAAGATGTTGTCGCATAGCTCTGATGTCATTCCTGCGTGAGGCTTGGGCATTGTTGCGTGGATCGAAAAGCACTTTCAATGTCATCAACTATGTTTTAAATTAAAAAGAAGAGATTTTAATTTAGCATTAGCGATGACAATAATTTTACGCATTAAAGCGGTAAGAGCGACCATTTTCTTTTTACCATTGTTAATGAGTCGCTCATAAAAGAGTCTTAAACCAGAAGTCTTGCTATTACGGGCTGACATAGCAGCAAGGAATAGTATAGGCTTGACTCCTGCTCTACCATGTCCTACCTTTCTATATCCTTGATATTTACCACTATCATTAGCTTTTGGAGCAAGCCCTGCAAGAGAAGCAATCTGCCGTCTTGTTAACTTCCCTAACTCCGGTAATAATATTAATAACTCAAAAGCAACTATATTACCAATGCCATTTATCTCTTTCAATATCTCATGCTTTGCTTTTAACAGCTGATCTGATGATATAATCACTTCTACCTGATTAGTAATCTCTGTAATTTGATTACTTAAAACATCTATCATATTTATACAGCTATTTTTAACAAACTTATCTGTATTTGCTTGTTGTAATCTATTCTTTTCGGCAACTAACATTTGCTTTAAATCATTCCGTCTTTGTACTAACCGAAATAATTGTATATTTTGTTTTGATTCAGGCTTAAATACTTCAAGCTTATCTGCTCGCTCCTTACCATATAATCCTAATGCTTTAGCATCTAACTTATCTGTTTTTGCACTATTACCATATGATCTGATAAAATTCTTTACCTTTCTTGCATCTGCTCTATGTACTACATAACCTCTTTCACATAAGCTATACAATAACTCTAGTTCATATCCGCCTGTTGTTTCAACTACAGTTAGAGAGTTTGCTAAAATATCCTTATTATCATTAATAAATTCAAATATACCGAAACTTGTATTCTCATATTCTTTTGTATCTTTTATGCCCTCTATTCCTACTACAAAATTATATTTTCCTATATCAATTCCTATATGTTTGTGATATTTTATCATATGTACCTCGAGATTTTATATTGTTTAGGATTGTAATCGGGCGTGCTTATCGCATCCCTTCCAACTATTCAAACTTCTCGAGAGTCGGGCTATAGTACCTTGATGACTCCGGTCGTATAAAACCTACTATACCGTGACGGTCGCTTATGCCCGCTTAATACCCTATATCATTATATAGGGTATTAACACTCTCTTATAAATGTTTATATTACATTTATAACTTATATTATATCACTTTCTTTTCTTACAATACCGTGGCTTGCTAACTAGATCCAGAAAATAATAAATAATACTAATTTTATTAGTATTATTAACTGGCTCTAGTTCATAAATCACGGGATGACAGGAAGGAGAATGATCTACGCAACAATACCATCTCGCTCGTAAATTTAATGTCTAAACCTTATTGCTTTTTGCTATATGATAAAATTAATGCTAGAGAGGTTTAAGTGGAATTACATATCATAAAAACAGAAGAAGAATATAATGAGGTTTTGAGAGAAATTGAAAATCAATTAGAAACTTTCACAGAACCTAGAAGTAGAGTATCAGAAATTCTTAACAAAAAAAGAACATTAACTCTACCTATGATTAGAAAGTTACATAAAGAATTACATATACCGGCTGATATTTTAATTCAAGAATGTGAAAAAAAACGAGCTTAAGTAAGTTGTAAATTGGGAAAATTATAACATATAAATTATTATCAGCCTTGCAATTTCATAATGAGATTTTGAATTTACAAGGATAATTTTAACAAAATAATAACAAAATTAATTTTTTATACTCCTCTACTAGTTTGCTTACCAACATTGTTTTGTCTTTCTTCTAATACCTTATTTGTATGTGGTCCTACCGGTTTTTTACTAATTGTACTTGTTCCTAAATTAACTATACTTTTTGCGACTAATCCTAGAACTTTTGGGTCTGCTAATAATTTAAACGCCGGTACTATAACCCCCCCATATTCACGTTTATTGATCTTATCGGCAATTTTAATTAATTCAGGTGCATGTTTACCGGCTAGTTCTACTAACTTTTTACCTTCTAATTTTAGTTTTTGTCCTATTGGTTTTGTATCTAAAAATTCTTGTACAACAGGTCCTAATTTATCTGCATGTGTTGTTAATAGATTAGGGATATCTTTTTCAATTATTTTATTTATTTCAGGATTGTTATTTTTTATTTCTATTAAAGTACTAAGTAATGCTTTTAATTCTTCCTTTTTTTCTTCTTTTGGAAGTGACTTAATTAATGCAGCTTTTTTTTGCATTATATCGGCAACTTTATCACTATCGGAAAGAGCGAGATTAGCAATTTTAGTAATTGATGGCATAGCATCCTGTAAGAAAGGCATTGACGCTTTTGCTGCTTTATGTATAAATTCTGGATCTTTTCCTGATGATGCTATTTTTTCCGTTACTTTACTATTATTTAAAACAGCTAATATATTTTCTTGATTATCCTTCAAATATTTTGGCAATTCTTTCTCTAAAACAGGAGATAAATTATCTATAATAATCTTAGCATTTTTAACCAATTCTACTACTTCAGGCTTTTTTGCTGCTAGTAAATCTTTTTTACTTGCAGTATCTAATCCATCCATATTTAGGTTGGTATTAGACCAACGCTGATTTGCTTTAAATTGATTCAAAGCATCTATAGCGGCAGGGACACTTTCGATGAATTTATCACTAGAATTTGCAAGTAGTGCTACTGTATTTACAATTAATTCAGGATTAGCAAATTTTTGTACTTTATTATTTATTATATTTTCTGCAAACTGAGCTATTTCTTTTTGACTCTCAGGCTTTTTTAGAAAATTTACTAGATCTTTCTTAAGAGCAGGGCTTACTTGATCTGAAGTAATAATCTCACGTATATTTTGTAATATATTAGCTTGGGATGATTCATTTTTTTGTTTAATATTCTTATATATCCCTTGTACTTTTGGATTTAGATCACTTTCTAATGCTTTAGATATTATATCTACTCTGAGTGTAGATAATTCTCTAATAAATTTAGGGCTTATGCCATCTAATACATTTATTTTTTCTGTTTCGGAAGTTTGAAAATTCTTAGTTATTTTACCAAATCGCTTATTTAAAATAGGCGTAAGAACATAGGGAATAATAGTAGATTCTAAAATAGCTTCCTTAGAGCTATCTGATATGCTTTCTGAATGTAAAATACCAGCACATTTTTTTATAAGTGACTCTGCATCTTGTATCATTTTGCTACCCGCTTCAATAGAGCCGGCACTATCAGCAGCATTCTTGGCAGCTTTTAAGTTATTAAACTCTGTTAAAAGATCAGGCAAAACTTGAGCAGCTTCCCATGTAAATTGTAAAGCACTAGCACCATCACTAACAGCCTGGGTAACTGTTTGTATTATACCCAAATTACCCTTATTAAGATCTAAATATTTTTTATTTAATTCATCATATTTTGTATTACCGGTTTCGATCCCAAGAGCTGCCCAACCTGTTTCTAGATAAGTAAGATTTTGATATTCTTCATCAAGCTGTTGTTTTATTTTATCAATGGATTCCTGATCCTGGCTCTTAGACATATTAAAACCTTTACTTTTTAATTTTTATTAATCTTTGTGAGTATTGCTATATTACAATAGTTTAAATATTCCAAATTTAAGCTAATTGTAAAGCAGATAATTTTTTAATCCCGATTACAGTTATGTTATCAAGCTTTTTATATGTACTATCACCGCTAGTTACTACATATAAATGCTCTAATTTTAAATCGGTAAGAGCAATATGCATAGATTTAGTAATATCAGGGGCGTCAGAATTTTTTACTTCAAAACCATATTTTTTACCATTCTTAATAATTAATAAATCTAATTCAGCTCCTGTTTGTGTTCGCCAAAAAAAACATTCTGCATCTATTTTAAATTTACGTATTAGTTCCTCTATTACAAATCCTTCAAATGATAGACCTCGCTTAGGGTGAACGTACCAATCATTTTCGTTAACTCCTAGTAACGCATGTAATATCCCACTATCTCGTATATAAACTTTCGGTGCTTTAACTTGACGTTTTGAGATATTTTCATGCCAAGGTTTTAACAGTCTAATCATGAAAGTTTGCTCTAATATTTCAGTATAACGTCTGATAGTCATATCAGTTAAGCCAAGCGATCTTCCAAGTTCGCTATAATTTAGTAACTGTCCATGATTATGGGCAAGCATCATCCATAATTGCCTCATTAGATGAGGATTAAGAGTTATTCCAAGAGTAGGTAAATCACGCTCAATAAAGCTAGTAATGTAGCTGTTACGCCATCTAAGGCTTAAATCATGATTTTTTGCTAAATATGATTTGGGAAATCCGCCTCTTAGCCATAATTCTTTAAAGTCAGTTATTTCTGTTAAATTAAAAGGTGTAAGTTCTGTATATTCAATGCGACCTGCTAATGATTCTGAGGATTGTCTAAGTAATTCACCTGATGCACTGCCTAAAATTAAGAATTTTTTATTTGAATAATCAGCAAGAACACGTAAATAAGGGAAAAGTTCCGGCTGCCTTTGAATTTCATCGATAACTATTAATCCATCTAGTGGGTCTAAAGTTGCTTTAGGATTTTTAAGCTGATCTAAATGGGATGGATCTTCTAAATCAAAAAAATAATTTTTATCATTAAGTTGCTTGATATAGCTATGTGCTAAGGTAGTTTTCCCGCACTGTCTTGGTCCAAGAATGGCACATATAGGGAATATATAAAAAGAATCTTTGATGTATTCTAAGTAATAATTTCTTTCTATCATCCTTGCAATTTCATAATATGAATTTGAATTTACAATATAACTTTAGCAAAATAATTACAAGATTTTTAGTCTAATTCATCTACTTTATCATATAATTTTTCTAAATGATGCTTTACTAGACGTAATATTTTTGCTTCAGGGCTTAAGTTTTTGATAGCCCATTTTTTAATCCAAGGTTCGGCAAGTTGCCACATATTAACGTTTTCATCTAATTGTCTGCCTATCCCTTCAACCATTATTAAAGTTTTCTGCAATAATAATAAATCCGGCTGCACTTCCATACCAAAATCCTCGGTGATTTTAAATAAATGAGCAAGCAACTTACCAACTGAAATATTTTTAGTAGGTGCACCCACAACCGGCTCGGTAACGGCTCTGCAACTTTGAGCAAATAAGTCTAAATCGGTATTAATAGGGACGTAACCAGCTCTTAAATGTACTTTGGCAACTAATTTATAATCACGATTTAAAAAACCAAATAAGCTTTCGGCAACCGCTAAACGATCCTTTTCTTTAAGTCTACCCATAATACCAAAATCAAGTAAAATTAGCTTACCTTGTTTATCTACTAAAATATTTCCTGGGTGTAAATCAGCGTGAAAAAAGCCGTCTCTATAAGCTTGGTTAAAGAATATTACGGCAAAGTTTTGGGCTATTTTTGCAGGCTCTAGCCCCATTTCTTTCAATAGTGGAGTATCATATATGGAAGTGCCTTCTAACCACTGCGTAGTTAGTATATTTTCTGATGTTAAATCCCAATATATTTTAGGGATTATTACATTATGATCTTTACGCATATTATCAGCAAGCTCTGAAGCAGCAGCAGCCTCGAGGCGTAAATCAAGCTCAAATTTCATAGTTTCATGAAATTTATCAACTACTTTAATCGGTTTCAGCCTTTTTGCTTTAGAAAATTTTGAAGCAATTTTTGCAAGGAAATATAATAGCCTGATATCCCTATTATATTTTTTATGAATATCAGGACGCAGTATTTTCACCGCTACATACTCACCTGTTGCGAGCTGTGTCTTATGCACCTGTGAGATCGATGCAGCAGCTATGGGGGTATCGTGAAAGTGGCTGAATATTGTTGTCATCCCGCTTCCCTCTATGTCATTCCCGCATAGGCGGGAATCCAGTAATTTTTTTTCTGGATCCCCGTTTTCACGGGGATGACATAAAAATTCCCTCTCTATTATCCCCCTTGCCACCTTACTATCAAATGGTGGTAATTTATCCTGTAATAATCTTAAGTAATTTGCAATTTGTGTTCCTACTAAATCGGGTCTAGTGGAAAGCGTCTGCCCAAATTTTATATAAATCGGTCCAAGGCTACTTAAGGAATCTATTAAGCGTTTGCCGTAATCTTCTTTTGGTTTTCTAAATAACGATAATGGAGCAAAAAATAATGCTAATATATAGCCAATAAATCTAATATCTTTAGGTATTTTAACATTATTCGTATTAGTCAAAATTTGTTTTTTGCTAATGATATGAAAAATGCGTACTAGATTAAAAAAATTACAACTCATAACTTATATGCACTGTGGATGGCAACAATGCCGCCGCTTAGGTTTTTATAGTTAATTTCTTCAAAGCCTGCCTCTTTAATCATTATTCTAAACTCGTCTTGCGATGGAAATAAATCTATACTCTCGACTAAATAGTCATAGGCTTCTTTATTGCCGGTAATTATTTGACCGATTTTAGGGATAACATTAAACGAATAGAATTTGTAGAAATCTTGCAATAAACTTTCTTTTACCTTAGAAAATTCAAGACAGATAAACTTACCCATCGGTTTTAAAACTCTATAAGCTTCTTTTAGAGCTTTATTAATATCAGGAACGTTTCGAATCCCAAATGCAATGGTATAATAGTCAAAGCTATTATCAGGAAATGGCAATTCTTCGGCACTTGCTACAGTAAATTTAAGATTCTGAAATAGGTTTAGATCAATTGATTTTTTCTTAGCCTGCCTTAGCATCTCTTCATTAATATCGCTTAAAGTTAAGGATATATTGCTGCCTCTATCTTTCGCTTTTTTAGCAAGCTTCAAAGCAATATCGCCGCTACCGCTAGCAACATCTAATATATTAGAGTTAAGATTGGGGATTTGTCTAATAAACTCATCTTTCCATAAGCGATGCATTCCAAAGCTCATAAGATCATTCATTAAGTCGTATTTATCAGCAACGTTAGAAAAAACGCTATTTACAAGCGATTGTTTTTCGTTTGCTTTTATTTTCTTAAATCCAAAATTTGTTTGGTTCATGTTTATACTCGTTTTATTTGAAAATTGGCGTCGTTGTCTTTTGCTGATAATCCTCACGTACTAAATGTACGCTGCGGTTCTCAGCTTCAAGACGCCTTGCTCTTTTCCAAATAAAACTTCGTCTATCTATTTCATTTATTAGCAGTATATATGTTATTTTCAAGTTCATCGAGTATCCATTCATCCCGTAATTTAGCTTGATATTCTAAACTATCTAATTTCATATCTTTCCATATACCAAAAGCAGATTCAAAACCTTTTTTGCTTTTGGTATCATCAGTAGAATAAGTAGTTTCCATATGTATAATTTATAATTATCTGATATAGTATAAACATAAAATTATTAAAATAATAGTAAAAATGCCGGAACTTCCTGAAGTAGAAACTTTAAAAAACTCTTTAGAAAGTAAATTAATAGGGCTTGTTATAAAGAAAGTGGAGTTTAAAAGAGATAATCTACGTTATAAATTATCTGCTGATTTAGCTGACCAAATCGTAAATACGAATATAATAAATGTTAGGCGTCGTGCCAAATATTTAATAATCGACTTTAATAATAATCATTCTTTAATAGTTCATTTAGGTATGAGCGGCAGGTTTACTTTGCAACCGAATAATTATGAAGTCAAAAAACATGACCATGTAGTTTTTAACTTAAGTAATAATGAAAAGCTGATTTTTAACGATACTCGAAGATTCGGAATGATTTATAGCTTTCATACTGAGCTGTTGGAGAAAGATTTTTTCGCTAATTTGGCATTAGAGCCTTTATCTGATTCGTTTGAGCTTCAATATTTAAAAAGTAAGCTAATGAATAAAAAAGTACCGATAAAAAATTTACTCATGGATAATAGAATTGTCGTTGGAGTCGGCAATATTTATGCTTCTGAAAGTCTTCATTTAGCTAAAATTCATCCTGATAAATTTGGAAAAGATTTAAACGATGATGAGATAAAGAATTTAATTGCAGCAGTTAAGAATGTTCTATCTAAAGCTATAATTGCTGGCGGCACTACTCTTAAAGATTTTGTTAATGGTGATAATAAACCAGGTTATTTTACACAGCAACTTATGGTTTATGCAAGAGACGGGCAAGAGTGCCTAAGCTGCTCTAGTAGCATTATTAAGACTAAACACTCAGGAAGAAGCACTTTTTATTGTAAAAGCTGTCAAAAAGCTTGACTTATTTTATAAAGCCATCTATAAAGCCTGTCATTATTTACTCAATCAATAGTTGAAATCATATGAAAGTAAAGCCGGTTATTATGGCAGGTGGCAGCGGTAAGAGGTTATGGCCTCTATCTGCCAGTGATAAACCAAAGCAATTTAAAAAAATATTAGGTGATTTAACTTTATTACAGCAAACTTTAATCAGAAATAAATTTTTAGGGAAACCTACAATAATTACCTCTAACCAATATGAAGAAATTACTAGAAAGCAAGCAGCAGATATAGAAATAGAATTTGAATTAATTATCGAACCCGAGCAGAAAAATACAGCAATTTGTGCAATTATTACGGCTCTGTCAGCTAAGGCACAAGGGTTCGATAGGTTAGTATTACTACCGGCGGACCATCATATAGAAGATGAAGAAAATTACTTCAATACTATAAATAAAGCTTTATGTTATGTTGAGCAATATGGAATTTGTATTATCGGTATCCCAATAAATAGCGTAAATACCGAATATGGTTATATAAAATCAGGAATTTTAGTTGCAGAAAATATTTACCAAGTTGACAATTTTATTGAAAAACCTGAATTTAAGGAAGCAGAAAGATATTGTAATAGTAATGAATATTTTTGGAATTCAGGAATTTTTATATATGATATTAATTTTTTCTTAAGTTTAGCGATGGGTATACAACCTCAATTATTTAAAATTGCAGCTGCGGCATATGATAGTGCTATAAAAACTAAAAATAATATAGCAATAAACTTATAACGAAGCCGAATCTATTTCGATAGATCACGCTATAATGGAATATATTTCTCAAATGGTTATGGTCAAAGCGGATTTTATTTGGAATGATCTTGGCAGCTGGTCTTCTTTATTACAATTGAAGCAACAAAACATAAAGGATAATTACTGTGAGGGGAATGTAATAACTAGTAATACTACTAATTCTTTCATTAGTTCTAACAGTAAAGTAACAACAGTGATAGGGCTTGACAATGTTATGGTTATCAATACTATACATGGTCTTTTAGTTGCCAATAAGTCAAGAATGACTGAAATAAAAGAATTAGTAATGAAAATGGGAGAAAATTGAAGTGAGTAAAGAAAAGCCTTGTAATTTAAAACAAGCCAAAATTTTATTTAATACCCTTCTAAAAGCACAATTAAACCCAACATCCGAATACAAAATTTATGAACAAGTATTTTTGCCTATAATTTTAAAAAACCTTAAATCAAATGTAATGCAAGGTAATTCAGAAGCCTGTTATACTCTTGCTAAAGTTTATGAAGTAGATTTTTTAACTCAGCCAAAAGATGAATATAATTCCATTTTATTAACATTAATAGGTTATAAATTAGGTGATACAGAGTGTAAAAAAATAGTTGAATCTGAGCCATCAAAATATACAATATTAGAATATACAGCTAATAATTTTATTAAAAATTGTGCTGAGAATAGAGAAGTTTGTTTTGATGATGCAGTATTATTAGCTGCTTCGCCTCTTTCATATCGTGAAACTATTAGTAATAGTGACGTAAATGGAAGCGGGAACTATTTTGATCATTCTGCTTATATCTCTGATATTCCAGAATTGCTAGGAAATCAACATTAAATAGTGTAAAATAATCAATTTACTAATAAATGTTTATAATTTAATAGTTTAATTATTAACTTGTTTATGTATTCCTTATATATCCCTAATAAATGAAAGGTATAATAAAATCTTCTTCTAAGAGTAGTACTTAAGGCTGTTCTTAAAAGAAAAAAAAGTATATACCTTAATTTATTTTAAATAATGATGTTTAAGCTCCGTCATTAACATAAGTCTATTTATACGTTAAGTAACAGCGGAGTTAATTTAAATCACAGAATTGATTTCTATGTTACTAAAAAACTAAATCATATTGTGAGTTATAACATGGAAAATACAACAGAAGAACAAATATTATTATCTGAATCTGAAATTGATGAAGAAGAGAAACGACTAAGAGCAGAAGATTCACGCAAACAACTCAAAGCAATATTAATAACTCTTGCAATTATTCTAACTAGTTTTTTAACTTTTACTTATTTCTTTTTTAATTATATTGAAGAAAAAGCAGAAGAATATAAAAAACAACAAGAGCAAGAAGTGCAGCAAGTTGAAGCTCAAAGATAAAAGAGACAAAATAAGGCTTAATGTCATTCCCGCAGAAGCGGGAAAGCATTGTCTGCGTGGATATCAAATTGTTATTGCGAGTGGGCATTGTTGTGTGGATCGAAAAATGCCCTATATGTCATCCCGTGGCTTGACCACGGTATCCAGAAAAAATCGAGAAAAATCGAGCTTTTAATTTAAGAAATTTAATATGCTTATCTTTCTATTGACTGGATCTAGTTCCCAAGCCACGGGATGACATATAGGGCGTTTTTCGATCCATGCGGGCAAATCTAATTACTCCCCATTAATCAGTTTTTTGAAGTAGTTGATTTTATAAGACCAGAAGTAATTCTCATCGCTTTTTAAGGCTTTTATATCTAGAGCAAAATCATTCTCATCATAGATAAAAATTTTAATTAATTTGAGATATGATAACGTACCAAAGATAATAGAGCGAAATAAACCCAGAAAGGATTTTAGCAATTGTTTATCAATTATAAGTATAATTTTATTGCATGGCGATTTGAATAAACTACGAATTAGAGTATAATAAGCATAAGATTTATAAGGTTTCTTAGCTAAAATAAATTCTATCATTAAATCCCTATCCAAGCCATTTGGATAAATTTCACGCAATAATTCTTCGCTTTTAATAATAAAATCTAAATATGGCTCAATAAGAGCTATTCTTTTTTCTACAATATTGTTCATAACGGTTTAATATCCTTTAAACTTAAATTATTCAAGTATTAACCACCACAAAATATTTTATGGTGGTTGGGGAGTTAGAAGAAACCGAAAATGACAGTTTGCAATAGCTTTTAGGTTTAAGGTATGCACCTTAAACCCTGGACATATGCTATTGCCACCCCAACCATAGTTGAGGATAGTATCGTTAATGGTAGATACTCACCACATTTTCAAAAGGCTTCTAAACCCCAGAACAGCTATTCACTGCTCCAAAATGATTCTAGGCAAAACTTTAAATAAGTCAATCTAATTTTATAAGCTTTTAAGTGCAATGTATAGTAAACTGATTTGAACGTATGTAGCAGGTCGCTCGTCGTCTCGCCTATTATTATAGGATCTACCCTCAAGCCTGTCACAAAATTCAATAGAATTGACTATAGTTTTATCTGTCATTATGAGGAAATTATGAAATAATTGACGAAGCAAGGAAGTATAAAAAATACTAAATTATAGTATTTTTTATTATTTTTTCTAGATTGCCACGCCCTTAGCTATGCATATCCTGGCAATGACGAATTCTTTTTTAATAATTATCCGGTACTAATAAGAAAATATTTTAGTTATTTTTTCTTTTTAGTTTTTGTTGGGATTTCTTTAAGTTTATTAATATTATACCATATACTTTCTAGAACTTCTTTTGTAGGTTTTTGACAAAATATATCTACTTTATTTAAATAATTTTCAAAATTCTTATTTTTTTCTGCCAACCTATTAGCCATATTCCAATCTATTTCAGATCTTTCTCTGGCAGGAATTAATTTTTTACTATCTTCAGGGAAGTCTACATTTAATAAAATAAAACCTATCCCGTGTCTAGTGCATAACATTTCTAGCTCATTCTTAGTGTCAGCTTTAGTTTCGTCTAGTATAGGTGCAACCAAATAACCGTAATGAGCCCATGAGGAGTTTGATAAAGCCTGAAAAAAAGACTCTCTTACGTTACTACGGTTTATTTCCCTTTTAACTTCAAAAGACCATAATCTTGCTTGTTTTCCTGTATAATATTTAGCACAATCTTTAATTAATGGACTCCAGTTTTTGTTAAGAACTTCCATCCCTACCCAGTCAGGATGTAACCATATATTTCCTCCGACTCCATGCTTATTTGAAGAGAAAGTATGATTAATACGCATATTATGGATACCTAATACATCAAGATATGACTTAAGTATCTCATACGCTTTTCTTCTGTGATGCTATTGTCTTTATTTACTTTATTCTTAAGGTTTGTTACTTCTTCGTCATTAATTAGGTGACTAGGGTTTTTAGTGTAATACAAACTTACTCGAGGCTCTGAATCTATTTTGATGTTAGGTTTCGATCTCCACTCATCAAACCTACCTCTACTAATTTTAGCTGCATAAGCCTTTGTAACTTCCTTAATTTTTTCTTCTAAAGTTCTTGCTTTTATTATTTGCTTATTCTTACTTGTAGTAGCTTTGCGTTCAGCTTCTTCAGGGTAATTTGCTACAAGCCATTTAGCTATGTCATAAGGAGTGAATTTTTGTTCCGCACGTTCTTCTAAAAAACTGATAATTGCATTTTTACGATTAAATTCCATAATAATTACTGAAATTAATTATATTAACATACTACTAAAAATAATATATTAGTTAATAAAAATTTTCAACTTTTAATTATTAATCACTAGAATTTAGGTAATTTGTAAATTTAGAAAATAATGTTTTGAAGTTATTAGTAGTAACATTTGCTACTTCTTTGGAGGTGATGTTTTTGAGTTCGGCGACTTTCTCGGCAACATATCTAACGAAAGCCGGTTCGTTTTGTTTGCCACGCATAGGGGTAGGGGCTAGATAAGGTGCATCGGTTTCAATCAGTAATCTATCAAGCGGCACATATTTAACTATTTCCTGCAAATCAGTTGCATTTTTAAAAGTTATAATACCTGACATTGAAATATATAAACCGATATCTAGCATTTTTTCTGCTAGCTTTTTTGAGGAAGTAAAGCAATGTATTAACCCAGGAAATTTATTATTACGCATTTCCGAGGTTAAAATATCTATAGTGTTATCGTCTGCTTCTCTCGTGTGAACAATAAGCGGTAACTTTGTTATAGCAGCGGCTTCTATATGATGTAATAAGGAATCTTTTTGTAGTTTTTTATCATAAGGCTCATGATAATAATCAAGCCCAGTTTCACCTATTCCAATGATTTTGGGGTGATTAGTAAGTTCTATAATTGTGGCAGCGTCATTGCGAGGAAAGGCGAAGCCTTGACGTGGCAATCTCATTAAAATTTCCTGAGATTGCTTCAGCACTTGTAGTGCTTCGCAATGACCGTTCACCTCACACGGATGCACACCGACAGATGCAAAAACATTTTCATATTTTTCAGCTATTTCTAAAATAACCGGCAAGTCATCAAGTTTAGTGGAAATAGTTTGTAGGTACTGCACATTATTTTCTATAGCTTGTTTGATTATATCGTCTATTTCTACATCTTTCAGTAAATTAAGGTGGCAATGTGAATCTATTAGCATATGTGTTTTTAGTAAATGTGTTACGGCTTATGTCATTCCTGCGTAGGTACATGGGTGTCAACTTAAGGATCAATTCATGTCCTAGTATTATTGTTGCATGGATCGAAAAATGTGTTCGGTGTCATCTAGTTGCTTGTCCACGGGATCCAGTATAAAGCGAGATAAAATCGAGCTTTTAATTTTAAAAACTTGTTGTATTTAGGCTTTTTTTCTGGATCCCGTGGACAAGCAACTAGATGACATCACTCCTTAAGTTGACACTCATGTGCCTATACGGGAATGACATTGTACACTTTTCCGATCCATGATCCATGCAACGCATAATCAGAAATGGCATAGAAACCACGTAAAAAATTACTCTTCAAACCTTGGAAATACTATAACCGGTTCTAGAATATCGCTAGCTGATGTTAAAGCAAACTCAAGCGATAAATGCTTAAATAAACGCTCTTCTGTGTTTACCCCTAGCTGATCAAGCATTTTACCGGCAGAACTTGGCATAAAAGCCTGAAGCATTACGGCGATATAACGCAAAGTTTCTAGCAGAGCATATAACACCTCTAGCATTTTCTCAGGGTCTGTTTTTTTCAAATTCCAAGGAGCTTCGCTATCAATATAAATATTTGCTTCTTCGGCTAAATTAATAATATTATCAAGAATCTTGTTAATCTCGGTTTTTTCCATTAACAAAATATTCTGTTTGGCAGAATTAATTGCTGTTTTTAGAAGCGGTAATTCATATATTTTATTAATTGCATCTTGCGTGATTGCTGGCACTTTGCCATCATTATTTTTATAAACAAAAGAAGTAGTACGTTGCAATAAATTACCGATCTTATTAGATAATTCGCTATTAATACGGGTAATTAGATTGCTGCGGGCAAAGTTACCATCCGCTCCAAATGTTATCTCACGCATTAAAAAATATCTAACCTGATCAACACCAAACTCCTCTATCAGCTTAATCGGATCAATAGTATTACCAAGTGATTTAGAAATTTTCTGCCCCTCATTAGTCCACCAGCCATGTGCCATAATTGTCTTAGGTAGCGGAATTTCAGCAGCCATTAAGAAAGCTGGCCAATAAACGGCATGGAAACGTAGAATATCTTTACCGACTACCTGTAAATTGGCTGGCCAAAACTTGCCGTAATTGCTATTTTGATCAGGATAGCCAAGAGCTGAGATATAATTAGCAAGTGCATCAAGCCACACATAAATCACGTGCTTATTATCGTTTGGGACTTTGATACCCCAGTTAAAAGTGGTGCGTGATACGGACAAATCTTTTAGACCTGACTTAACAAAGCTGATGACCTCGTTACGTCTTGATATAGGTCTGATAAAATCAGGGTTTGCTTCATAAAACTCAAGCAATTTATCTTGCCATTTTGAGAGATTAAAGAAATAGCTAGGTTCTTTAACCCATTCCACCGCTGCACCGGTTGGGGCTAATTTGTCCGCTGTTAGCTCAGATTCATCATAAAAAGCTTCATCACGAACGGCATACCACCCCTCATAAAAACCCTCATAGATAGAACCGTTATCTAGTAATTTTTGCCAAAATATAGCTACTGCTTTTTTATGCCTTTCTTCCGTTGTTCTGATAAAATCATCATTTGAAATATGCATGGCAGTCATAAGATGACGAAAACTTTGAGAAGTCTGATCAGTAAATTTTTGCGGATCAATATTTTTATCAATAGCAGCTTTTTCTACTTTCTGCCCATGTTCATCAGTGCCGGTTAAAAACATGACTTCATGACCGCTAAGACGCATAAAGCGGGCAATCACGTCACTTGCAACGCTGGTATAAGCATGCCCAATATGCGGGACATCATTAACATAATATATGGGAGTGGTAATATAGTAGGTATTATTCATATTAAATTTAAGTGTTTTTTTATTAACTCGTGTACTTGTTCTGGATTAAGATCAGAAGCCTTAATTGTTACTATTCTCTCAGGAAATTTTTTACTTAATCCTTTAAAGCAATCATAAATTTTATTGTAAAAATCTAACCCTCTTACGTCAAATTTATTGCTCATATTTCGTGAATTTACCCGCTCAATGGCAATAGAAGATTCTACATCAATAAAAAAGGTAAGATCCGGCATAAGAGGCGGCATTAAATCTTTGTGCAGATTATACACAAGTTCTATACCATTTTCTAGCTCTAATCCTTGATAGCAGGCTGTTGAGTCAATAAATCGGTCGCATATTACTATATTCCCTGCCTGTAAAGCCGGTATAATTTTTTTTACCATATGGTCATAACGTGCTGCCATAGCTTGTAGTAATTCAGACATTGGCAATAAATCAGTATGCACTAGAATCTCACGCATCTTTTCGGCTACGTTAGTTCCGCCAACTTCACGGGTTAGAATTACGGGAATATTTTGGGATTTTAGATATTCATATAACATTTGACATTGGGTGGATTTGCCAATTCCTTCCCCTCCCTCAAAAGTGATAAATGTTCCTTGTTTTAATTTGCTCATTAATTGCAATTATTTTTAACTATAACTTTCTAATAATATCTTTTAAAAAAATATTTACAAGGATTGTATATCGCTAATAAATGAAGAGTAAACAGAATAGACTCTATTTTTATAGGTAGTTTATACGTCGAGTAGCTGCTTTTTTCAAGGTAGAAAAATTACACCCCTAAAGTTTTTTTGCCTTTAGTTTGCTCTTGTTCTACAGATTGAGTATGAGATTTGGCACGAGGGATTGCCAGATCAACTATATGTTCATAGCGTGCTCCGTTTTCAAGTAAAACACGACCACATTTATTCACTAAAGTTATATCATCTTTAGTAAATTTATTGAGAATAGTTTCTGTAATGTCATAAAGAAATTTCCAAGATAATTCTATTCGTTTTTGTAAGGTGAGTTTTTTATTATCCTGATTCTTGCTATTAAGAGCAAAAGTTTCTTCAGAATTATTTTCTCCGGAAGTCGTAATATTTTTTTTACGTGATGTTGTTTTATATATTAAGTATATTACTAATACTACTAAACATCCTATAGCAATTAAAATATGAGTATTAAGCACTTTTTGACCTGCCTTGTGTTTGATTTAAGTTTTGTGATTTGGAAAGCACTGTAATTATTGCCTTACCTACTTTAACTAACTCTGCTACCTCAGGAGCTAATTTAGCTATTGTTAAAATCGGCTTAGGTATTAGGTTAGTTGTTATTATCCCGCTTATAACGTTTTCTAATTTTTGTCCACCCGGTATTACTCCTGCTATTTTTTTCACATCACTTGCAATTTTGGTAGCTGTTTCTGCTGCTTTAAATAAAGAAGTTATTTTATCAACAAAAGGAGTTTCAGGGTTTGCTGCTTTTAATAATTCTGTTTTTGTACTATTTAATCTATCACTAATAGTATTTTTGATGGAATGTAGTTTTTCATCTTTTATCTCTTCAGGAAGTGCTTTTTCTACATCACTTTTTATTTTTGATATTTTTTCTTCTACTTCTTTAGTAGTTTGCGGTATAGCTTTGTTAGCTTCTATCACGTAATCTAACAAGGATTGATTATTAGGATTTTTTGCTACCTCAATAATTTTCTTAACAGGTTCGTTGGATATTTCTGAAATTTCGGCAACTTGTTCAGCTTTTTTATAAACATCCTTAAGGTTTTTATTATCCCTTATTTCTTGTTGCATATTTTTAATATCGTTATGCCATTTTTTTATTTTTGGCAATAATTTTTCGTGATCGATGAGATTATTGACTTTTTCAAGTATACCGCTTGCTTTTATGAACGTTGAAAGAATAGGCAGTTGAGTTGCAATTACAGCAACTAATATGTTTTCTAATGATGTTATAATTTTCTTAGAAGCACCCGGATAAACTTCATCTAATTCTTTTTGAAATTTTAGGACTTGTTCTAAAACACTTAAACATTTTTCTACGATAATTCCATCAAATAGAAATATATCTTTTGTCTTTAACTGATCTTGATAAGTTTTATCTAAAGCTTTTGATAATTCACTAAGAGATGTTTTTATTGTTTTGTTAAAAAGTTTTTCTATTTTCTCTAAATCTAAATTTTCAGTTTGGGCTAATTCTTTTAAAGAGCTTTTTAAAATACTAAAAATATCTGCTTCTAAATCTTTTAGATTAGTTTTTAAAGAACCAGAAAAACTATGTAATCTTTTTAAGAGGTTTAGTAACTCTGATTCTTGTTCTTTACTTAAACCAACAAAGTGCGAAAAATTGATGAGAGTATTAGGCATATATGTTATTTATTATCAATTGTTAATTAATTGTAACGCTTTGTGTAGAAAAATGAAATATAAAATAGTTATCATTGCCCTTAGAATTAATTTTTGTTATATTACGTGCTAACATTGTTACATAATATTATATTATCTAACTTAAAAATAGCTATATTCTTGAAAGATTAAACTAATCTCACTACCATATTATCAATTCATTTAAAAAATTTATGCGTAAGTTAACTATATTTATTTTCTCATTATTACTAACTTCTCCTGTTATTGCAATAGATTTGCAAGAAGCTTTAACAGAAGGATATAAAAATAACAATGATCTGAAGACTGCAAGAGTTAAATTTGTTAATTCTATTGAGCAATTTCCTCAAGCTTTTTCAGGATTTATGCCTAGTGCATCGTTGAGTGTTAACAGAAATAATAGTAAAACCAAATATACTAATAAAAGATATGCTCAATTAGCTGGTAACCCGCCAGAAATAGACAATAATCAAGGAGCATTAACAATTCAACAATCTTTATTTAATGGTGGTTCAGATGTTGCTGCTCTTAGATCTGCACAAGCAGCTTTTAGAGCATCACGTGGTCAATATTATTCTAGTGAGCAAAAAGTATTATTAGACTTAATCGGTGCTTATCTTGATTATTTTGAAAGTAAAGAGAAATATGATATTTCAGAAAGTAGAGTTCGTACTAATATCCAACAAGTAAACACTGTAGAAGAAAAATTAAGACTTGGTGAAGCAACCGAGATTGATATAGCAACTGCAAGAGCAGGGCTTGCAGCAGCAGAAACGAATAAGTTAACTGCTTATGCTGATTTCCAAGCAAAAAAAGCAAACTTTATAAGAGTATTTGGTATAGAACCTACTGACATAGCTATGCCTATTTTACCTCAAGGATTGCCAAATTCATTAGATGAGCTAACAAAAAGAGCTGTTAATTTAAATCCTGAGATTGATTCAGCAAAACATAGCGTAACTTCAGCAAAGGCACAAGAGTTAGTAGAAAAAGGAAGATTATTACCGCAAGTAAGTGTGCAATTACAATCTGGTAAAACTAATTACAACCCACAAAATTTAAATACTCAACAAATAAATACTAGAAGTGTTACTACTACGTTATCTGTTAATGTCCCTATTTATCCAAATGGAGGAGCTCAATATTCAAAAATTAGATCAGCTAAAAATCAAACAAGAAATAGTGCAATACAGCTTGATAGTGTGATAAGACAAACCCAGGCTTATGTTATAAGCATATGGGAAGGGTTTGAAGCAGCAAAATCTCGTATTATTGCAGCGGATCAAGGAGTAGCGGCAGCTCAAATATCCTATGATGGTACAGTACAAGAGGAAATAGTAGGTTCTAAAACAATGTTAGATGTTTTAAGTGCTGAAGAAAAACTCTATGATGCAAAAATAACACGTGTTGATGCTTATAAAGCTTCTATACTTAGTGCATATCAAATGAAATCATTAACTGGGGAGTTAACTGCTCAAAGTTTAAAGCTTAAGGTAAAATATTTCAGTCCTGAAGAGGAATTTAAGACTATTAAAAAGAAAATGTTTATAGGTTTCTAAGTGAGTAAGGAAAGCAAGAAAAGCCAAGATATGTCGATAGAAGACATTCTAAAATCTGTCAAAGGAGTGATTAACGAGCGTAAAAATTTAAGCAATGAAGACGAAGATATACTTGAGTTAACAGAAATAATAGACCAAGATGAAGAGGAGTTAATATCAACTAAATCTGCTGAAAAAATAAATGATATTTTAAAAAATTTCACCTCAACTATTAAAGATAAAAATTTAGATAATAATGTTTCATCTAAAAATGCTCTTGAAGAATTAGTAATCGAAATGTTAAAGCCGGAGCTTAAAACATGGCTTGATAAAAACCTACCTTCGCTTGTAAAAGAATTAGTAGAGAGTGAAATAAAAAAATTAGTGCAGAATAGTAGAAAGTAACAATTATTAATCTGTGGCGGCATTGTTGCGTAGATCAATTTTTTCTGTGTCATCCCGTGATTTATGAACTAGAGCCAGTTAAAAATACTAATAAAATTAGTATTTTTTATTATTTTCTGGATCTAGTTAGCAAGCCACGGTATTGTAAGAAAAGAAAGTGATATAATATAAGTTATAAATGTAATATAAACATTTATAAGAGAGTGTTAATACCCTATATAATGATATAGGGTATTAAGCGGGCGTAAGCGACCGTCACGGTATAGTAGGTTTTATACGACCGGAGTCATCAAGGTACTATAGCCCGACTCTCGAGAAGTTTGAATAGTTGGAAGGGATGCGATAAGCACGCCCGATTACAATCCTAAACAATATAAAATCTCGAGGTACATATGATAAAATATCACAAACATATAGGAATTGATATAGGAAAATATAATTTTGTAGTAGGAATAGAGGGCATAAAAGATACAAAAGAATATGAGAATACAAGTTCCGGTATATTTGAATTTATTAATGATAATAAGGATATTTTAGCAAACTCTCTAACTGTAGTTGAAACAACAGGCGGATATGAACTAGAGTTATTGTATAGCTTATGTGAAAGAGGTTATGTAGTACATAGAGCAGATGCAAGAAAGGTAAAGAATTTTATCAGATCATATGGTAATAGTGCAAAAACAGATAAGTTAGATGCTAAAGCATTAGGATTATATGGTAAGGAGCGAGCAGATAAGCTTGAAGTATTTAAGCCTGAATCAAAACAAAATATACAATTATTTCGGTTAGTACAAAGACGGAATGATTTAAAGCAAATGTTAGTTGCCGAAAAGAATAGATTACAACAAGCAAATACAGATAAGTTTGTTAAAAATAGCTGTATAAATATGATAGATGTTTTAAGTAATCAAATTACAGAGATTACTAATCAGGTAGAAGTGATTATATCATCAGATCAGCTGTTAAAAGCAAAGCATGAGATATTGAAAGAGATAAATGGCATTGGTAATATAGTTGCTTTTGAGTTATTAATATTATTACCGGAGTTAGGGAAGTTAACAAGACGGCAGATTGCTTCTCTTGCAGGGCTTGCTCCAAAAGCTAATGATAGTGGTAAATATCAAGGATATAGAAAGGTAGGACATGGTAGAGCAGGAGTCAAGCCTATACTATTCCTTGCTGCTATGTCAGCCCGTAATAGCAAGACTTCTGGTTTAAGACTCTTTTATGAGCGACTCATTAACAATGGTAAAAAGAAAATGGTCGCTCTTACCGCTTTAATGCGTAAAATTATTGTCATCGCTAATGCTAAATTAAAATCTCTTCTTTTTAATTTAAAACATAGTTGATGACACCGAGGGCGTTTTTCGATCCTCGCAATGACTGAAAAATTGAGCCACGCAGCTAAAGCTCCTACAAGATGATAAACTCAAATAACTATTTAATAGGGAAATATATGTTAAATAAATTATGCAGGATATTATTTTTTATAAGTCTATCCCTAGCCACGTTGCAAAGCTATGCTGCTGCACCGCCGCCATTACCTATGCCATCACAAAATTCTGATATAAAAAGTAAAGATGAGCAGCCTACTTCTGACTCTGGATCATCTATGTCCATTTTCGATAAGATTAAACAGTTTTTCCATAAATCACCAAAAAAAAAACCATTGCCTAAACCGCAAGCACAACCAGATAAGCCAAGTGATAAATTAGTTTCACAAGAACCTAACAAAAACGAAGTACAATTGCCTAGTGCAAATAATGAGGTTCATCAAACTAATATGAATTTAGCTTCGCATAATGATACGAATAGCGAGAAAGAAGCATCTGAGCCTTTTATAGACATGGGTAGTGCAACATTACCTAGTGCAAGTAATCAGACTCATCAAACTAATACGAATTTAGCTTCACATAGTGATACGAATAGTGAAAAAGAAGCATCTGAGCCTTTTATAGATATGGGTAATGCAACATTACCTAGTGCAAGTAATCAGACTCATCAAGCTAATGCAAATTTAGCTTCTCATGATGATACGAAAGATGGGGCAGCTTCTAGTGAAAAAGAAGCAAATAGTACGCCTTTGCCTAATACTGCAAATAATGAAGAAGCACAGCCGGAGCTTAAAGTAGCTGGCTCTCTTATATCTAATCCGCCTCTTCGTCCAGGTAGCTATGTAGTACCACCTGCACCACGTACCCAAGTATATCAACCTATTGCTCTGCCGCCTACGCATCAATATATAAAGCTTACTCCTCCACCAGAGGCGAATGAACAGCAAGATAATGTAACTGCACCACCACCTCCTCAAGTGGTAGCTCCTGCACCAACAGTAATGCCAGCTACTCCTATTCCTGTAGTTAATCAGCCTACAGCAAGTGACGTAGTAACACCGCCAATAACGACTCCTGTACCTGTACCGGCAACACCATCTACGCCTAATACGCCTGTACCTACAGTTAATCAGCCGGCAGCACCAACTGCACCTAGTAATACGCCTATACCGGCGGTACAGCCTGTAGTTCCGCCTGCAACAATGCCAAATACAACCGATTCTTCAGCCAAAACTGATAATTCGAAAGAAACATTTACTGCTGATGTGAATTTGCCGAAAAAGCAAGATTGGGATGCTCCATTAAAGCCTGTGGAAGTGTTATCTGCAAATCAGAATCAAGGTTCTAATAATACTAATGCTGCTAATAATTCAGTGCCAGCTAATCAGAAACAGATACAGCCACAAAATACAAGCACTTCAGTAAGTTCTTCAAATGTAGTTGTTAAGAAGCAAGATAATATCGTAAATACAGAACTAACGGAATCAGCAACGAAATTTGCTAAAGATGAAAGCCAAATGTTATTATTGCCTGATGATGATATTATACTTGGTAAGTTAACCGAGCAGGCTACTTTAGATCAGATGGATATATATTCATATATTAAGCTATTCCAGAAAAAAGAAGAATGGATAGCAAATGCTGATAGAAGAAAAGCTGTAGAAAGTCTTGTTAAATATGACAACGATCTAAATAAGAAAAAAGATATTACCGCTACCTTATCTTATTGTAGTGCAATAGATAATTCTTTTAGAGCAATCGATAGAAATAACCTTTCTAAATTACGTGTTTTACTTGATGTTTACCCTATATTACAAGAAAAAAATAATAAAGGTGATACATTACTTACCGCTGCCGTTTATAAAGATAATTATTATCTAGCAAAATATTTAGTAATACGCGGCATCAAAATTTCTACTTTAAACTCTGAATGTCAATATCCTCTAGATATCGCCCTAGCACGAGGAAACACTAATATAGCATGTATGCTGACCAAAGCTAAGGGTTACTAATACTCGTCTTACATTATTATTAATTATATATTTTCTTCAAACCCTAATTGCTTTTCTATACTAAATAGTTTAATTTAAAGAAGTATCAGAAATTCTTTTTTAATCGTAATTCTAACTTATGAGCGATCTATTTAGCTTCAACAAAGAAAAAAAAACTAAGATAATTAATAATACATATAGTGCAAAAGATATTGAAGTATTAGAGGGGCTTGAGCCTGTTCGTAAAAGACCCGGTATGTATATTGGTGGCACAGACTTAAATGCTATGCATCATTTAGTATCTGAGGTACTTGATAATTCTATGGACGAGGCTGTCGCCGGTTTTGCAAGCATTATCACGATAAAAATGCATCAGGATCACAGTATAACCATATCGGATAATGGTCGTGGAATCCCTATCGATAATCATCCAAAGTTCCCTAACAAATCAGCATTAGAAGTTATTTTAACTACGCTTCACTCTGGCGGTAAATTTTCAAGCAATGTTTATCAAACTGCTGGCGGGTTGCATGGTGTTGGAGTATCGGTAGTTAATGCCTTGGCAGAACATCTAGAAATTAAAGTGTATAAGCAGGGTAAATTATATAAGCAAAGCTATGCAAAAGGTGAAAAATTAACCGAATTAATATGTGAAGAAGCACCTAAAAGGCTAAAAGGTACATCGATAAACTTCATCCCTGATCCAGAAATTTTTGGTGACAAGATACATTTTAATCCTAAAAAAGTTTATGAACTGGCAAGATCGAAAGCTTATTTATATCGAGGTGTTACTATAGAATGGGAGTGTGAAATTGAAGCATCTAGCGATGTACCTAAGAAAGCATTAATAAACTTCCCAAATGGTTTAAAAGATTATTTAAGCTCAAAAATAACACCAGATGATTTAATTACGACGGAAATCTTTTCTGGGAATGTTGAATCAGAGCAAGACGGCATAAAGCTTGAATGGGCAATTTGCTGGCAAAATAATGACAGCTCGGCATTTATTCAATCTTATTGTAATACTGTCCCAACACCCTTAGGCGGAACTCACGAACAAGGTCTTAAATCTGCTTTACTACGCGGACTTAAAGCATATGGTGAAATGGTTGGGAATAAAAAAACCGCTAATCTAGCTATCGAAGATATTTTAGAAACTGCAAGCGTTGTACTATCTATTTTTATAGCTGAGCCTACTTTTCAAGGGCAAACTAAAGAAAAATTAGTATCTCAAGGTGTAAGCAAGCCTGCGGAAAATATTATAAAAGATCATTTTGACCATTTTCTTAGTAGCAACAAAACCATAGCTAATAATTTGCTTGAGCATTTTATAGCCATTGCTGAGTTTAGATTAAATAAGAAAAATGAAAAAACTATTTCTCGTAAAAATGCTACGCAAAAATTACGTCTGCCCGGTAAGCTTGCTGATTGCACAAGAACTTCACCAGAAGGTACGGAATTGTTTATTGTAGAAGGTGATTCGGCAGGTGGTTCAGCTAAACAAGCACGTAATAGAGAAACGCAAGCGGTATTGCCGTTATGGGGAAAAGTCTTAAATGTTGCAAGCTCTACGCTTGAAAAGATAGTTAATAACCAAGCTATACAAGATTTAGAAATAGCTCTTGCTTGCGGTAGTATGAAGAATTATAAAAAAGAAAACTTGCGTTATGAGAAAATAATTATTATGACTGATGCCGATGTTGATGGTGCTCACATAGCTTCATTATTAATGACTTTCTTCTTTTTAAGAATGCCAAAATTAGTAGAAGATGGACATTTATATTTAGCAAAACCACCACTTTATCGCTTAACTCAGTCTAATAAAACTTATTATGCAAATGATGAAGAGGAAAAAGCCAAACTAACAGATAAATTATCCAAGAGCAGTAAAGCTAAAATTGAAGTTGGTAGATTTAAAGGACTCGGTGAAATGATGCCTATGCAGTTAAAAGAAACTACCATGCATCCAGAAAAAAGATCACTTCTAAAAGTTACTTTAGAAGATTTTCAAAATGTTGATAAAATAGTAGATGATTTAATGGGCAAAAAGCCGGAAAAAAGATTCCAATTTATTTATGAGCAAGCTTTAGTTAAAATGGATAAGATTATTAACGAGCTGGATATTTAAGATAAGCGTCATTGCGAGGAGCGAAGCGACGAAGCAATCTCATAAGGCAGTAGTACAAGACTCCTAAGATTGCTTCGTCGAAACTTACAGTTTCTCCTCGCAATGACGGGATGACAATAAAAATGGAGTATTATGTATTTACGTTTAATTATAGCATTATTTTTTACTATAAATTTTGTTTCTGTATTTGCCGCTACTAAAGAAGAAACAAAAGAGCCTGAAAATAAAATAACAAACGAAGAGGCTTATAAGCAATTTCAGGAAATATTTGAACGTGTTGAAAAAGAATACGTAGAAATACCAGATAAACAAAAAATGATAGATGAAGCGATTAACGGCATGTTAAATTCGCTTGATCCGCATTCAGGTTATTACACAGGTGAGGATTTTGAAGATATTTTTACATTTACTAAAGGTGAGTTTGGCGGAATTGGAGTTACCATAATGTATGATAGCGGGGCTATAAAAATAATATCTCCTATTGATGATTTGCCTGCATTCAAAGCTGGTCTAAAAGGAGGGGATTACATAGTCGGGGTGAATAACGAATTAGTATCTACAATTGGTCCTAACAAAGCCGTGAAAGAAATGCGAGGTACGCCGGGGACTAAAGTTAAATTACTAGTTATAAAAGCCGATGAGGTGAAACCACAAGATATAGAGCTTACTCGTGAAATAGTGAAAATGAACCCAATAAAAGCACATTTAGAAAAAAATAATATTGCTTATATACGTATTATTACTTTTAACGAATCAACAATCTCTGAATTGAAAGCAGCAATAAAGAAGCTCAAATCTGAAAGTAAAGACGATATTAAAGGTATTATTCTCGATATACGTAATAATGCAGGAGGTATACTAGAACAGGCAATTGCTGTTAGTGATTACTTTATTGATTCCGGTATAATATTAACGACAAAAGGTAGAGCTAACTTGATCGATACTGAAACCAAAGCAAATGAGTTTTCACTGAAAGCTCCAAAAGTTCCTATGATAGTCCTGATAAACGGTAATTCTGCTTCAGCTTCAGAAATAGTAGCAGGAGCGTTGCAAGATCATAAAAGAGCGATAATACTTGGGACTAAATCTTTTGGTAAAGGTTCAGTTCAGGCTTTGACTCAAATTAATCAAAGAGCAGCTGTAAAACTTACTATCGCTAAATATTACACACCAAGCGGTCGTTCTATTCAAGCAGATGGTATAGAGCCTGATATTATAATTGAACCAGCAAAAGTAGAATATCCGGAAGTTAAAAAAATAGATAAACGTTTTTCTGAAAGTTCTTTAAAAAATTATTTAAAGAATGATGTTGAAAAAGATAATTCATCCAAAAATAAAGATAGTAAAAAAGAAACAAAAGATAAAAATAACAAACAAGAAGATAACGAATTATCTGAATTATACAAAAAAGATTACCAATTTGCTCGTGCTTATGATGTAATTACAGGGTTAATTATTAATAAGAATCTAGAGACAAAAGGGGAAGTTAAATAAGAGTGGACCAGCCCCACCTATGTCACCCCGTGACTTGACCACGGGGTCCAGTTAAAAATATCAATGATATTGATATTTTTAATTGTTTTTCTGGATCCCGTGGACAAGACACGGGATGACACCGAAGACGCTTTTTTATCTGTGCAAAACCTCATGCGGGGACGATATTGAATGTATAAAATGCTTCTTTTAAAAGAAAAATAAGGTGATAATGAACCATAATAAATATATAGTCAGATTATCATTTGTTGTATTGTTTCTTAATATTGTCATAAATATGATGTTCTATCGTTATTTTATGATAAAAGAGATGATAGTAAAACAGGTAGCTTTACAAAACACTAAAATTGCTTGTCTTTATACCCGCAATATTTGGAATGCTCATGAAAATGTAATTAATAAATTACATAAATTTGGCTATTTAAAATTATTACAAGATCAAGAATTCATTGATTTTGTCATTATTACCGCTGATTGGTTTACTAATCTTGATATTAATATTTCTCTGTATGATCTTAACGGTAATAAATTTATTACCAGTAATATGCTAAATATGTATAGTGTGGATAATTATCCAGATGATAGTTTAGTTGAAATATTCACCGCAAAAATTGATAAATATTTTTTTAGATCTCTTACTGCAAAAGCACCTTTGTTAAGTGCTCTTGAAGGTATTACCAGCCATATATTACTTCCCAAGGTTATAATTCAGAATGAAAATGATTTAACAGAAAAAAAAGCCTCTTTTATTACTAGCTATATACCTATTATAGGTAGTGATTTAAACAATTTTCCAGTAGATGCAATACTTGAGATTAATACTAATATTACTAATCAATGGCAAAATATAATATCTCTTGAGCAAAAAGTTTTTATAACTTTTATTATTATCTTTATAATATTTTGTACTATAATTGTTAGTAATACCAATTATGCTAGGCATATTATCGAAGAGCAGCTAGTAACAAATAGAAATTTAAAAGCTGAAATAATAAAGGTAGAAAAGACTAGTTCATCAAATACAAAATTCTTTGCCAATATTAGTCATGAGTTACGAACCCCTCTTAACGCCATAATAGGTTTTTCTGAAATTTTAATGTCAGAAAAAGATCCAGAAAAAAGTAGAAATTATATTAAAGATATTAATGATGCTGGTAAGCATCTACTTAGTATGATTAACGATATTTTGGATCTTTCTAAGGCTTCTGCCGATAAATTAAAAGTAGATAGTATTGATCTCGATTTAAATAAACTGGTTAGCTCATCACTTATACTTGTTAAGCCTCGTGCTGATCAAGCTGGAGTAGAATTAGTTAACAAGTCACCGAAAGAGCATATCGTTATAAAGGCAGATCCAAAAAGACTTAAACAAGTATTTTTAAATCTTCTATCAAATGCTGTGAAATTTACGAATGCCGGCGGAAGTGTTACTATTACAATGGAAAAAGATGAGCTAGCTAAATTAGTATATATAAAAGTTATAGATACCGGTATTGGTATTGAAGAAAAAGATATTCCAAAAACTTTATCAACATTTGGACAGATTGATAGTGAACTTAGCCGCAAATATGAAGGTACTGGGCTTGGACTACCCCTTACTAAAAAGTTAGTTGAGCTTATGAATGGTAAATTTGATTTGCAAAGTAAAATAAATGAAGGAACTACTATTATACTGACTTTTGCTTATGACGGCAGCATCGAAATATAAAATATCTGCGGTATATGATAGTTTATTATAAGATTTTTAAAAACATGTGGAATGTTAGAAAATTTTCAGTATTATAAGA
The DNA here is from genome assembly GCF_000012385.1 of Rickettsia bellii RML369-C. Classification (NCBI taxonomy): domain Bacteria; kingdom Pseudomonadati; phylum Pseudomonadota; class Alphaproteobacteria; order Rickettsiales; family Rickettsiaceae; genus Rickettsia; species Rickettsia bellii. The sequence goes on along the minus strand of NC_007940.1, from coordinate 270,263 downwards.
AACATTATTGTAAAAATAAAAAAATAATATGAAGCTAGTTATTTTAATATTTACTCTTTTATTTTCATTATTAACGTTTGCAGAAAGTGGCACTATAAAGGGACAACCTTTAAAATATGCAGCAAGTAATGATTTTGAAAGTAGATTAGATGAGCAAGAGCAAGAAATTAGAAGATTGATTGGTAAAATTGAGGTTTTGCAACATAAAATTGATATATTAAGCAAAAATTCTAATGTTCCACAATTAAGTGAAAACACTGAAACTTCGGAAACAGATCATCAAAATACCCCTGATATTTTTGACGTAAGTCTGCTTAAAGATCTGCCTAATAACGTAGAGGAAGTAAAAACTGCTCCCGAACCTAACAAGGATGTTGCACCTGATAAACAAGCTTATGATTTAGCTCTTGCTTCTTACAAAGATAATAAAACTGATGATGCTAAAAATAAATTCAAAAACTTTATCCAAAAATATCCTAAGAGTTCGATGATTAGTAATGCTTATTTTTGGTATGGAGAATGCTTTTTTAAACAAAAAGATTATAATACGGCTGCTGTCAATTACTTGAAAGGTTATAAAGAATCGCCAAAAGGAGCAAAATCATCTGACGCTCTATTAAAGCTAGCACTTTCACTTGGCGAATTAAAAAAGACTACGGAAGCTTGCAATATACTTGATAAGCTGAATAAGGAATTCCCAGGTAATAATAGAACAGCTGCATCTAAAAAAATGGCAGAAGATGCTAAGCTCAAATTTGGCTGTACCACTAAATCAAAATAAAAAATATGACAGATATTCTAGACGAAGTATTAAATGATCAAAATGAAGAAAAAAGGCTAATTTTTTTTAAAAGACTTTTACCTATAGTAATAATTATTGCCTTAATAGCTATTACTATAATGGTCATTAATAATAACAATAAAAATAAGCAAATTGAAAATAACCAAAAAAATGGTGATATTTTTGTTAAAGCAGTTAATTTAGAAGCTGTGCAAGGCAATAAGGAACTTGCTATTAGTACCTTGGAAAATTTAGTTGGCATTAGTGATACTAAGATAAAAGAGATTGCTTTACTAGAGCAAGTTGCTATAAAACTTTCAGGGCAACAAAATTCGGAAGCCAAAGATTTACTTAGTAAGATTATTGAAAATAAGGAATATTCAGAAATCGTCACTTCATATGCTCGTATTGCATGGTGTAGTCTCGTTATCGATGACGAAAAGCTAGATATTGCTGACAAAGAAAAATTAGTGAAATATTTAAATTATTTTGATGATGAAAATAAGCCTTTTTGGGCTACGGCAAATATTATGAAAGCTATTTGGGATATTAAGAGTAATATGCTTGCAGAAGCAGAAAAGAATTTAAGAAGTTTAGTAGCATCAAATAACACTTCAGATTTACTAAAAGATCAAGCAAAAGCTTTGCTTGCAGGCTTAGATAGAGCTAAATAATAGAATTAAAGGAGAAATATGATCAAAAAAATAGTAAGTTTATTATTACCGCTCATTATTTTAAGTGCATGTAACGCACTTGGTCCAAAAAGAGTAAAAAATATAGTTGAATTAACTCCTAAATTATCTCTGCAATCTAACGAGCCAATATATTTAGGGAACAGTGCAAATATATATGCATTTAATCCAAATATGTTAAAAAACAAGCGATATGATTTTGTTAAAAATAAAACCATTACAGAGCCTGTTTTTGTAGGTAATATGATTTATGCGTTAGATATAAGGTCAAATGTTTCAGCATTTTCTATAGAGAAAAATAAAGTTATTTGGTCTTATAATTTAAGCCGAAATAAAAAAGATAATTACATTGGTGGCGGCATTTTACATTATAACGACAAATTATATGTAACATATGGTTCAAGATTGTTAGTAGTACTGGATGCAAAAACAGGTTATGAAATAATTAGAAAACAGCTTCCTGATATCATCCGAACAAAACCGGTTATGCTAAATGATAGCACGGTTTTAGTCCAAACAATCAGCAATCAAACAACAGCTTTAAATGCTGAAACTTTAAAAAATGTTTGGGAGCATGAGAGCTTAGCTGAAGTTCTATCAGCAAGCTATTTCATGACACCGATAGTACATAAAGATAGTGTAATAATAACTTATAATTCCGGACAAATACTTGCATTAAATACAAAAAATGGTGAAGTAAAATGGAATTTTGAATTTGCAAGTTTCGATCATGTAGCTATACCAAATTTTGAAGAAGCTAGCATTTTATGTGCTCCTATTTATGATAATAATAATTTATATATAGCAACAGGGCTTGGTAAGCTTATTAAATTAAATCTCGATACAGGAGCAGCTATTTGGCAAGTAAATGCTGAGGATATTCAATCAACATCCTTAATCGGTAATAGTTTATTTGTCACAAATAATGCAAGGCAGGTAGCTGCTTTTAATCCTGAAACAAGCTTAGTAAAATTTGTAGCTGATTTAAATGATGGAAAAGATTCCAAAAAACTCAAAGCTTCTACTTTCTTAGCACCTTTTATAGCAGAGAATAACGGCAGCCGCAGCCTAGATATTATTTCTATGAGTGGTGTTTTATATAGCTTTGATTTAGATAATAATGATCATTTAGGTACAGTGCCAAATATTACTAAAATCATTAATAATATCCATTATTATGGCTTAACTGCTAATAAAAACTTATATTTTTCTACCGATAGAAAAATAATATTTGGAAACAAATAGTACTAAATATAACTTGACAAACTACTGGTATTAATGCTATTAAATATGGCTTTAGATCTTTATTCAAAAATTTTAATTAAAAAGATATTGTTGTGAAAACTTATTCTGCAAAACCATCGGAAATTGAAAAAAAATGGTGGGTTATAGACGCAAAAAATGTTGTACTTGGGAGACTTGCAAGTAGAGTTGCTAATATGCTTCGTGGTAAACATAAACCTAGCTTTACTCCTCATATGGATTGTGGTGATAATATAATCATAATCAATGCAGAGCATGTAACATTAACCGGTAAAAAAGCAAATCCTAAAGACGGGAAGATATATTATAGACATACGGGATTCCCAGGCGGTATTAAGGATACTACTGCAGGTAAAATTTTAAGTGGTAAACACCCTGAGCGAGTCATTAAAATGGCAGTTAAAAGAATGATTACAAGAAATGCTTTAGGTGCTAAGCAAATGAGTAATCTATATATTTATGCAAATAGTGAACATCCGCACGCAGGGCAGCAGCCTGTAGTTTATGATTTTGCAAGCCAAAATCCAAAAAATAAGAAGTAATCAACTATGACAACGTTAAAGATTAAAACAGACAAAGTAGAAAAGCCGCTAAATAAGGAAGCTTTAATTGCTGATAAACAAACAGTTAAAACTCCTAAAGAGAAAATGGATAACTCAGGTAGATTCTATGCCACTGGTAAAAGAAAAAACGCTATAGCACGAGTTTGGCTTAAACCAGGAAAAGGGCAAGTAATTGTTAATAAAAAAAGTTTAGATCAATATTTTGCTTCTGAAACGCAAGTTAAAACTATATTGCAACCTTTTACTTTAACGAAAACTAATAATCAGTATGATATAGTTTGTACAGTTAGAGGTGGTGGTATTTCAGGACAGAAAGGTGCTATCTTGCACGGTATATCTAAAGCATTAGCACAATCAGCTCCAGACTTTCATGCTGTTTTACGTAAAGGTGGTTTCTTAACACGTGATTCTAGAGTAGTAGAGCGTAAGAAATACGGGCAACATAAAGCACGTAAGAAAACACAATTCTCTAAACGTTAATTTATTGTTTTATTTCGTTTTCGTGTAGGTGAAGCATTATTGCGTGGGATTGAAAAACGTCCTCTGCGTCATCCCGTGGCGGTATTGTTGCGTAGGTCGAGAGTCGTCATTGCGAGCGACTGCAAGGAGCGTGGCAATCCAGAAAAAATAATAAAAAATGCTATAAGTTAGCATTTTTTACTGGATTGCTTCGTCAATTACTTCGTAATTTCCTTAGCTCAGACGGTAAAATTGATCCACGCAGGGCAAGCCTTAGGCGAGAATGACATTGAAGCCATGCAATAACTAGGTACAAGCTAACTAGATGATACCGAACACGCTTTTAGATTGGACGAAATTAAGACTAACTGAAGAACAATAAAATATCGCATTTACAGCAAAATCCACAATAAAAACACATCCTTGGCGGGGTAGCTCAGTTGGTTAGAGCGACGGAATCATAATCCGTGTGTCGGGGGTTCAAATCCCTCCCTCGCTACCATTTCTTCTTTTTTTAATATTCTGTCTACAGTAAAATAGCACTAAATAATTTAAAAAATCAGTGTCAATGTGAGAAAAAATTAATGTTATCAGATAGCTTTTATATCATTCCCGTATGAGGCTTGTCCCACGTAAAGCGGAAAACATTCTTGGTGTCATTCTTAGCTAAAAGTAGAAATCCAGAAAAAGCGAGATAAATCGAGCTTTTAAAATAATTCGTTATTCACTGCGAATCAGGAGGAATATCTCCTAGATGTGATACGTCAGAATTTAAAAATTTAAATGCCGTAAGATGACAAAAATCATAATCTCCTGTTTTTTTAGCACTATAATCTTCAATCGTATTAATATTTTTAGCATCCTCTGCAATATTATACAAATTCCTAATCACTAAATCGTTACTTGGGGATGGATTAATGAATTTATAATTACTTCTATTATGAGTAAATTGTATTTTTGCTGCTGATTCTAGTGTTAACTCATTTATATCTAGGTCATTCAACGTTTGCTCAAAGTTTTTTCCCTTTGCAATATTAATAGAATTCAGTTTACTATATGGACATAAATTATTAAATATTGTATCAGTTTTAATAAAAATATCCGGTAAAAATGAGCAATAATTATTAAATATTATAGGTTCATTTTTAGTGCAACCTTCTTTTTGAATAATAAAGTCGATTAGATTTTCTCCATGATTACTTATAGTAATTTCTGATTCCAAAGTAACCTGAGCAACACTACAATAATTGCTAAACTCAAGGCGATCTCCAAAACCACTACTACTAATTCTAACTATACCAGCACTAATTTCAACAATAATTCCATTATCATAAGAAATCATAGTATAATTTAAACCGTGATTATTGTGATAGGTAATTTTAAAACCATCCGCAGGTATAATAGCTTCTTTAGTTTCAACCTTAAATTTTCCTACTGAGTTATTAAAAATAATTCCTTCATTATTAGTTTCAATCTCAACATCATTACCGCCATAATTATAAAAGATTTTAGTATAACTCAAATCTCTACCCTTACTATTATCATTAATAATTGTAACATTACTTTCTGAGGTAAGGGTATTTTTAAATGTAAACATACATTGAGAATTACCGATCGTTATAGGGTTTAAATCATTATTAGAATTAGTTATTGTTAACCTACTCATATCTTAACCTATTTTTAATTGTTGGTAGCAAAAACACTACACATAATAAAATTAATTGATTTTTTAGTAATTTACGTATATTGATAGATTAACTTTTAATTAATCTTTATAAAATAAATGCCTAATAAAATTATACCTACCCCTTTTGAAGCAATTAAACAAAATAATATGGCAGCATTCAAAGCTTGGCTTGAAGCAGGCGGAAATCCTAATGCTGAAGACGAAAATGGTAATAGTCTTGTTGAATTGCTTGCCACTCGGCATAATTTAGAAGGGATAAAAATACTTTCACCTTATAACCCCGATATGAGCGTAAAACGCAATAGTGTTGGTGAGTTTAGTAAGAATATAATCAATTTAACAGATAACAAAGAATTACAAAATTTTATTCAGCTTGAAACAGCATTTTATGAGAAAGATTTTAAGCGAGCAGAGATTATTTTTGGTATGAATATTTCTTCAAAATATCGTTCAATATTGTCTAAGCAAAGTCAAAATCTTAACAATCAACCATATAAACAAATAGCCGAATTTATCAAATTAAAACTTGAAACTTTAAATATTAATTCTATACAAAATAACCAAAATTTTTTAGAAGAGCATATGCAAAAGTTAGATCATTTACATAAATTTATAAAAAATGCTAAATATTTTCCAAATAGAAAAGTAGAAAAATTTTTTGACAAGAAAATTTTTGAATATGAAATATCAAAAGTAATAGATACTGAAACTTTTGAAGAATTTGAAAAAAACGAGCAGAAAGAAAAAATTAAATTATTAGGGGATAACCATTTCTTAAATTTCTTGCCCTGTTAGGAAAAAATAATATTATAAGTTTATCTTTTCCCCAAATAATTACTTTTATTGGCATTGGTATTATTAGTAGTTTTAATATAGTTTTGCCATCTATGAGTTGTGGTGTTCGTTAATTGCGGCTGTATTTTATGACCATATGCTGCAAATATTTTATTACCTATTTCTTTTAAACTTTGCTGGGAAATTTTATATTCTCTATTATTGTTATCTTGGCTGTTATTTAATTTTAATTCTTTAGTAATCTGATTTATTATTCCTTTTTTATTATCTACTAAATTATTAATAGGAATTCTTAGTAATTCTTTTGATAAAATATTTTGTACTTCTTCACGTACTGCAACATTAACTGTATTTACTTTATCTACTTCTTTTATCGCTGCTTCTATTAACGGATTTATTTCTCTTAATGCTCTGCTTTTAGCTTCACTATTTGATTGAAGGAAATTGTAATGTGGCTGACTCAAAGTTAAATTAGCTTCTGACTTTATCCAAGTTTTTTTATTCTCTTCGTTTTGCGTGGTAGTATTTTTAATAAGACGTGGCGGCTTTGGTGGAAGCGGATTATTTGATTGATTAGTATTTAATGTTCTTTGAGATTTAATTTCTGCTTTTAAAAACGCTCCTACTTTTTCATAACCGTTCTTTTTAGCAATAGAACTTGCGATCATTCCTCGGCTTCCTTTCTTTAAATCTACACCATTTTCTACAAGCATTTTTACCAGCTCTAAATTACCATTTTTACATGCTAAAAATAAAGCATTATCTCCATTATTATTTGATTTATTTATATCAGCTCCATTCTTTAGTAAAAGTGCAGCTATTTCTAAATCTCCTTTTTCGCATGCAGCCATTAAAGGAGTAGTTCCATCAAAAGTAGTTAAATTAGGATTAGCTTTATGCTTTAATAAAAGTTTTATTATATTTAAATCACCCTCATTACAAGCATTATATAAAATAGAAGACTTGGTTTTAGGGTTAATGACGTCAGGATTTGCTCCTTTCTCTAATAAAAGTTCTGTTATTTTTGTTGAATGGTTTCTATAAGCTGCAAATAATGGGGTAAAACCATCTTTATCTTTTGCATTAACATCAGCTTCTTTATCTAATAAAGCCTGTACTACCCTTTCAGAATTATTGTAACAAGCTAAAATTAATGGTGTAAAATCATTTGGTCCTAAAATATTAACTTTAATATTTTTATTAGCGAGTAAATTAAGAGCAATTTCTCTAGATTCTTCTGATGGATTAATACAAGAAACAATCAATGGGCTAAGCCCTCTATCACTTACTTTATTAGGATCAGCATTTTTTGCTAATAAAGCTTTTACGAGTTCTGGAGATTTTTTTTCACAGGCTTGTAATAAGGGAGTATCATTATCAGTAGTAGGATAATTAGGATCAACATTATATTCCAGTAATAATTTAGCAATATCTACTGACTTATTCAAGCACGCAATATATAAAAGTGACATATCTATTTTTGTATATTTAGCATGCTGATCTGCTCCTTTATTTAGTAAAGCTTTAGTTAGTTCTACATTATTATTTCTAACAGTAACAGCTAAAAGTGAAGTACCTAAAATATTAACTATCTTATTTAAGATAGTTAATATTTTTTCTTTATCTTTTATATTATTCTTATTACTTAAATTGGCTATATTTAGTAATAAACCTGTAACATAATTTTTTAAATCTTTATCAGAAATATTACTAGTATAATGTTGGAATTTTTCTTTATCCTCTGAAGCTAAATATTCTCCAAATAACTTAGAAAAATTTTCTGCTTCTTTATTTAAATAATTTTGAAATTCCTTTAATAATTCTTCAGATTGTTTTTGTTCTAAAATATTTGAAATAATATTAGCCATTGAATCATGTTCAGGAGTGCGAGTAGTCTTAAATTTTACAATACGACCATCACTTTCTTTTTGATTAAACGTAGTAGCCTGATAGTTTTCAAGCTGGTCATATAAATATTGCAAATGTGGAGTTAGATTTTTTTCATTTATATAACGGGTAATAGAATGTAAATGAGCAAAATTATCCGCTGGTCCAAACGAACTATATTGAGATTTGACATGAGTTACTATTATACTTCCTGGATTTAAGAATGCTATATCCTTATTTGCTGTTCCTCCATAACATGACCAAAGATGAACATAGATAGGATCAATAGGTGAAGAACCTTGTAATTGTTGTAAAAATTTTTTTGTTTCCGTAACTTCTTCTGTACTTAATCGTAGATAATGTTTCTTATCGACTCTCTTACCATGTGCTGCAATATCAATTCTGGTATTAGGACCTATTTGTACATTATGTTTTTTTAATTCCAAGTATATTGCATATATATCAGCATCATCTATTCCATCACCCACTACTAAACAGTCTTTTCTATCATATAATTTCAATATTTCAGGATCGGGTTCAATTTCAGGACCTACTATGTATAGTGCTTTTAATTCTCTAGGTTCTGCTTTTTCACTAATTACAGCTTTAGACATATTTTTAATAATATTTAATTCTTATTAATTAATAAGAACATATTTTATTAAAAAATATAAGCGATTATTAATATTTGATTTAAAAAGTAGAATTATTGTAATAAAAAAGTTGCAATTAACTCGTAGATTAAAATCATTATCATTTTATGAAAGCTCTATAAATATTTTTATTCATAGTAGAAAACTAATTTACTTTTTATATTTTTAGTAGTACTTGTATTGTACACAAAATATAAAAAGGATATTAATTATGCTAAAGAATGACACATATAAAGAAAACTTAAATGCAAATATTAGGGATTCGTTATTACAAAATATTAGAGAAGTTATCGAATATAAAAAGAATGATATTACTTATGGTTTACTTACGGGTAGTTTTGGTATTCACAATTATAGAATGCAAGACATAAATAGCTTTATATTTGATGAAATAGCAAAAAAATACCGTAATAATAAAGATGAATTTAAGAAAGGTATTTCTTTTATAAAAGAAAATGCTCACTTATATGCTCCGTTAATCGATCATGACAAAACTAAATTTAGCAATCTTGTCCATGATGATTGTTATCAGGAACTAACAGAGATTATAGGTATGACGCCTGAGGAATATCTCAATTCACTTTAGGTTTAACACACCACAAAGCTATTAGCGATATTGCGACTATATAAACCGCAATCGATATACTGCTATTTGTGATATGCCAGAGCATTAAACATGTGGAGGGAGCAAGCCGTCCGATTAGTGAAGAGCCGATGCTACTGCCGATACCAACTAGCATATATTTATCGGCAGTTTTAAACAGATCATTTAGCCAGCAATTTAATGGGGCAAGAAAGCTAACTCCGGCTAATATAATAAATATGCGAACAAAATTAACATACCATATTGATGAGTTATTTAAAAACCACCATAGGGGAATTAAGCTTAAAATCATTAATATAAGAGTGCCTCTTAATATTTTAAGATAATGAAATTTTTTGGTTAGATTCCCGATTACTGGAATCATAATCATATCAAAAATCAGAAATTCCGTATTAAACTTCATCATTGTTTCTAAGGAAATATCAGTAATGAGAGGAATAAAGCTATTCATAAAGACGAATGGCACTATGTAGGTCATATATGAAAAGCCTACGGCAAAGCTGATTCGTATGATATTTAGCTTATTATTCCATATTGTGAGTAGGTTATTTATTATGTCATTGCGAGGAAAAACTGCAAGTTTTGACAAAGCAATCTCGGGATAATGAAATGAGATTGCCACGCTCCTTTTAGTCGCTCGCAATGACATTTCGCTCTTCCTTAAAAAATAACCGACAAGTGCAGTAAGTCCGCCAAATATAAAGCATACCCGCCAGTAACCGTTATAATCAGTATTTAAAACTATAGTACTGATATAAGATGCGAAGATAATCCCAAACATGGTAGAGGTATTATAAAGGTAAGAAGCTTTAAAGGCTTTTTTTCCTTCTTTATTCTCTAAAATAAATAACTTAGCAATAGCACATTCTCCTTCAGAATATATACCCTGCATAGTCCTAATTACGACTAATAATAGCGGTGCAAGCCAGCCTATTTGAGCATGTGAGGGTATCAATCCTATTAAAGCAGTGGTTAAAGCAACGCCGATTAAAGAGTGAGATAATGCAAAAACTCCACCATATTTTTTAGCAATTACTCCAAAAAAATAAGAACCTATAGGGCGAGTAAATAGGGAAGTAGCAAGAACGCTATAAGTTAAAATTAACGCTACTATTTTATCGTGATTCGGGAAGAAAATGCCGGCAAGAAGTGGAGCGAGAAATCCATAAAGCACGGTATCAAAATGATCTAATGCATTACCGATTAATATTGAGATGTCTCTTTTATTTAAGGAGTTTTTCATTTTGTAGGCATATTATATAATCTGTAGCTAATAAGATACCAAGCATGATAAACGACAAAGCTACCAACTACAGCAGAAATAGAAAATAGGAAATCACTACCATTAACTGTGCCATACGGAACGCTAGAAGATAAAGCACCAGCATAAATACCTACGCTACACATAGAAAAGTATGAAAATAATGCTGTTCTAAATTCATATCCTTTAAATTTATCAATCAATATTAAAATATTGCAAATAAAAATTGATCCTAAGCAACTTCCGATCAATATAACATATAATATATTTAGGTTTTTGTTCCAACCATGTAGTGGTAATAGAATAAAGCATATGAGTAGGACTAAAGTTAATATGAAATTAGCTAAATATTTATTTGCTTTATTTATTAGATAACAAATAGGTATTATGGAAAAAAATATTCCTGTAAAAATATATTTCAATATTAGTGATAGATTAATTAATGCTAATTCTTTTTTTAAAGCAAACGCTTCATAATACCAAAATATATCTAAGGTAACATAAGACACTACAAATCCCGTTAATATCTGTAATTCCACATTTTTTATCAAAGATGAAAATTTTGAATTCAATTTCAAAGTGTGGATAGTGGGATTAGAATGTAGAAACTCAGTTAAAATATTGATGCAGTATAATAAAGCACAAATTATTATGGTATTATTTGTTGGGTTAATGAATTGACTTATTAAGTTTATTATTAGATTTCCGCATGCCCATAATAATATTACACAAGCTAAGAAAAAATATTTTTTCTCGCCGGAAGTTTCAATAATCTCTAGTACTGTTGAGGTGAAATATGCAAATATTCCTGCGTTGATTAGAATAAAGTTAATTTTAATGAAAGTAAAATCATCTAGTAAGACTAAGTTAATAGTACAAAGAATGAGCAATATTAAACTAGTAATAATAATTACTTTATTACTTAATTTATTGATTAGCTGGGTTAAAGCGAAAGCAGCAATTATTGAGCCTAGGAATTTAGTTTGATTGATATTATTTATCTCTTCTCCACCTAAACCTTTATTTATAAGTAAGAAAATTTTAGAAGTATAAAAATTTGTAGCATTAATACAAGAAAAAATAAATATTCCCAAAAGTGAAAATAAAATTGTCTTATAATCGTTTTTTAAAGTCATAAATTAAGTGTTTGCTAAACATACATACATGGTATATAACTCATAGTTAATAAGTTTACTGTATCAAGATACGATACAAAGGTTAAAACTATTTTAGATATACAGAGTTTAGTATAAATAGTTATTCTAAATAATTAAAGAGATTTTTTCATTAAGATATTTATAGTTAATATTTTAGTATGATGAGCTTATATAGCATTAGATATATAAAATAAATATCTAATGTAGTTTTTATATATGATAAATAATTTAATGTAAGAAAAATAATAATATAATTCGCTACTTAATTTACCTATGGTTATGCACAGAATCCAAAAAAAGATAGGTACTTATTTAAATAGATTAATACAAGATATGCTTAAGGTGTTATATTAATTATTTATTCTTCGAGTTAGTGAGCGAGATTAATGAATAAAAAGATAATAATTGATGCTAATTTCTCAAATGAAACAAGAGTAGTTTTATTGGGACAAAGCAATAATATAGAAGATATTGAATTTCAAACAACAAGAAAACAACAAAATAAAGGTAATATTTATTTAGCAAAAGTAACGAGAATAGAGCCATCTTTGCAAGCTGTGTTCATAGAATATGGTATGGATAAAAGTGGCTTTTTGCCTTTTAGCGAAATACATCCCAATTATTATAATTTACCTGCATCAGAGAAGAATTTTCCAATTAACGCATTTCCTGAGATAGTACCACCTAATATCATTCTTGATGATGAGGATGAGGTGCGGGCAGCTACTTCATATGACCCATTAATTGATGGTGAAGAAATCGATCTAAAGGCTATAGAGGATTTAGTAGAGAGTAAATTTCAGTCAGAGCTTAATTTAGAAGCAGCAGATGATATTGAAATTATCCAAAGCGATAAGGAAGAAAATATTCCTCAATATAAGCAATATAAAGTACAAGACGTAATAAGAAAAAACCAAATATTACTAGTTCAAGTTACTAAAGAGGAGCGTGGAAATAAATGTGCAGCTTTTACTACTTATGTATCTTTAGCGGGTAAATATTGTGTTTTAATGCCTAATAAAGCAGCACAAAATGGTATATCTCGTAAAATATCAAATGGTGATGAAAGAAAAAGACTTAAGAATATTTTAAATAAGGTAGTAAACGGCGATAAGAGTCCTTATAGCGTAATTATCAGGACAGCAGGTAGAGGTTGTAGTACTTTGGACCTGAAAAAAGATTATAGCTATTTATCAAGGTTATGGAATAAAATCCGTAAGAGTACTGTTAAATTTCCAGCTCCTTGCTTTATTCATGAAGAAGATAGCATAATACGTAAAACTATACGTGATATGTGTGATCATAATGTCAAAGAGGTCATAATTTATGGGCAAGAAGCATATGAAGATGCGGCAAAATTTATGCAAGATTTGCTACCTTCAGAGATGACAAAACTTAAAGAGCATAAAAGTAAAACTCCTATATTTACTAAGTTTCAAGTAGAGGAACAATTAATTAAGCTATATCAGCCTGTGGTAACTTTACCTTCAGGAGGATATATTGTTATTAATCCAACTGAAGCTCTTATTTCTATAGATGTGAATTCCGGTAGATCAACTTCTGAAAAAAATATTGAAGAAACAGCCTTAAAAACTAATTTAGAAGCAGCAAAAGAAATAGCAAGACAAGTTAAGCTTAGAGATTTATCAGGTCTTATAGTTGTTGATTTCATTGATATGGATGAAACAAAAAATCGTAAAATTATTGAGAGATCTTTTAAAGAATTCTTAAGTCGTGATCGTGCACGTATACAAACCGGTAATATTAGCCAGTTTGGATTGCTTGAATTTTCAAGGCAAAGATTACGTTCTTCTTTCCTAGAAACTAATTCTTCAATTTGTTCTCATTGTAATGGCAAAGGTGTTGTTAGAGCCGATGAGTCGAATGCTATGCTAATCTTGCGTACTATTGAAAATGAAATTTTCGAAGATAGAATTGATATAATAAATGTTTTTGCTAATGTTTCTTCGGTGATTTATCTACTTAATAATAAACGTCAGGAAATAAAGTTTATTGAAGAGAAATATAATATAAGGCTCAATTTTTATTCTGATCCTAACGCTACATCTGATAGCTATTCAATCGAAAAAGTAAAATTATTAAAGAAAAATAATAATAACCTCAATGCTGGTAAGCCGGTGATTCAAAATCATAGTGCTGATTATACCGAAGAAGAGCCTAAAAAAGAGCAGCTACGTAAAAATAAGTATAAATGGAAAACAGGCAATAATAATAACGTCGTCAGTGAAGAAAAGAAAAAAGTACCTGAAATAAAAGAGGTAAAAGATCAGGTAGTAAGTGTTGTAAAGGAAGAAGTAGAGATTACAGATGATGGTGTAGTAGTAGAAGAAAAACCACTACCAAAAAAGACAAAACGCAGATATCGTAATAAAAAATCGAATAAGAACCGTCCTGTGGCTAATAAAGAGAGTTCTGTGGCAGAGGATAGCGGGGGCAGTGAGGGGTAATATACGTCATTGTGAGGAAGCATTGCCCGCGTGGATCAATTTTCCTGTTGTCATCCCGCGACTTGATCGCAGTATCCAGCATAAAGCGAGAGAAATCGAGCTTTTAATTTTAATAATATAATGAAACAATATTATGTATATATACTAGCAAGCCAGCATAATGGTACATTATATATTGAAGAAACTTCAAATATTATAAAAAATGGGATGATTTATATGAAAAAATTATTTTATAATTTTTAACTGGATCCCGTGAAATAAATCACGGGATGACAATTGGAAAACCGATCCATGCGGGCAATGTCGCCACAATATGACACCGATCCTTAAGTTGACACACATGTGCCTATGCAGGAATTACATAAGAAGCAGGTAACACCACCTTGGCTATAGAAAATAAATATTTCAATGAAAACCGAACTACCTGAACGCTCTTTACATATTAGGGGCAGGCTAAATTTTATAGTGCAACAAATTTTAGAACTCGCACAAGATAAAATCGCTATGATTATCTTGTACGGCTCTTTTGCTAGAGGTGATTGGGTACGTGATCTACCTAACGGCTATCATAGCGATACAGATATTTTGATTATTTTGAAAAAAGGTAAGTATAAAGGTCATGCTACTTTAAATTTAGAAGATAATATATATAAAAGATTAATAAAGACAGGAGTAATAAACCCTAAACAAATTATTCCGTATGATTCACGGATATCTATAATTCTTGAATCAATAGAAGAAATAAATAGACAGTTAGAAAAAGGACGTTATTTCTATACCGATATTAAAAAAGAAGGTATTCTTTTGTATGATAGTGGTGAATATATTTTAAGCGAGGCTAAAGATTTACCTTGGAGCGAGATGAAAGAAATAGCTCAAGATGATTATAATTATTGGTTTGAAAAAGGATGCGGTTTTTTTATTGATTGTAAATACCCAATTGAGAGAAACCATCTCAATATAAGTGCTTTTTATCTTCATCAAGCTACCGAAAGTTTCTATAATGCTATTTTATTAGTTTTTTCTAATTATAAGCCGAAGTTACATGATTTAGAAAAACTAAGTAGTATGGCAGAAAATTATAGCAGTGAGTTATTACAAGTTTTTCCTATTGCAACGCCTGAACAAAAAGAATGTTTCGAGTTGTTAAAAAAAGCTTATGTTGATGCACGATATGATAAAAATTATAAGATCACAAAAGAACAATTACTTTATCTTATTGAGCAAATAGAAAAACTAAAAGAAATCACTGAAAGGATTTGTATAGCAAGGATTAGTAGGTAGCGTGTCATCCCGTGGTGGCGTTGCCTGCGTGGATCATTTTCCCCTGTCATCCCGTGATTTATGAACTAGAGCCAGTTAAAAATACTAATAAAATTAGTATTTTTTATTATTTTCTGGATCTAGTTAGCAAGCCACGGTTGTAAGAAAAGAAAGTGATATAATATAAGTTATAAATGTAATATAAACATTTATAAGAGAGTGTTAATACCCTATATAATGATATAGGGTATTAAGCGGGCATAAGCGACCGTCACGGTATAGTAGGTTTTATACGACCGGAGTCATCAAGGTACTATAGCCCGACTCTCGAGAAGTTTGAATAGTTGGAAGGGATGCGATAAGCACGCCCGATTACAATCCTAAACAATATAAAATCTCGAGGTACATATGATAAAATATCACAAACATATAGGAATTGATATAGGAAAATATAATTTTGTAGTAGGAATAGAGGGCATAAAAGATACAAAAGAATATGAGAATACAAGTTCCGGTATATTTGAATTTATTAATGATAATAAGGATATTTTAGCAAACTCTCTAACTGTAGTTGAAACAACAGGCGGATATGAACTAGAGTTATTGTATAGCTTATGTGAAAGAGGTTATGTAGTACATAGAGCAGATGCAAGAAAGGTAAAGAATTTTATCAGATCATATGGTAATAGTGCAAAAACAGATAAGTTAGATGCTAAAGCATTAGGATTATATGGTAAGGAGCGAGCAGATAAGCTTGAAGTATTTAAGCCTGAATCAAAACAAAATATACAATTATTTTCGGTTAGTACAAAGACGGAATGATTTAAAGCAAATGTTAGTTGCCGAAAAGAATAGATTACAACAAGCAAATACAGATAAGTTTGTTAAAAATAGCTGTATAAATATGATAGATGTTTTAAGTAATCAAATTACAGAGATTACTAATCAGGTAGAAGTGATTATATCATCAGATCAGCTGTTAAAAGCAAAGCATGAGATATTGAAAGAGATAAATGGCATTGGTAATATAGTTGCTTTTGAGTTATTAATATTATTACCGGAGTTAGGGAAGTTAACAAGACGGCAGATTGCTTCTCTTGCAGGGCTTGCTCCAAAAGCTAATGATAGTGGTAAATATCAAGGATATAGAAAGGTAGGACATGGTAGAGCAGGAGTCAAGCCTATACTATTCCTTGCTGCTATGTCAGCCCGTAATAGCAAGACTTCTGGTTTAAGACTCTT
The DNA here is from genome assembly GCF_000012385.1 of Rickettsia bellii RML369-C. Lineage (NCBI taxonomy): Bacteria > Pseudomonadati > Pseudomonadota > Alphaproteobacteria > Rickettsiales > Rickettsiaceae > Rickettsia > Rickettsia bellii. Next base: position 253,488 of record NC_007940.1, on the reverse strand, counting down.
TTATGAGCGACTCATTAACAATGGTAAAAAGAAAATGGTCGCTCTTACCGCTTTAATGCGTAAAATTATTGTCATCGCTAATGCTAAATTAAAATCTCTTCTTTTTAATTTAAAACATAGTTGATGACATTGAAAGTGCTTTTCGATCCACGCAACAATACCGAGCGAGATTGCGGAGCGTATAAAAATACGTGAGCACAATCGAGACTCGCAAAATTTCATGTATAAACCTTATCGATTGAAGCTATATTCTGCATGAGTTCCTACAAATCAATAGTATCGGAAAGTTTTCCTAGTTTTCTGGATGGCTCGATGAAGACGTTCTTATGATGTCATTCCTGCGAAAGCAGGAATCTAGCATAAAGCGAAATTCGAACTTTTAACCCAAAAAACTTGCTCATTTGTAATTTTTCTGGATTCCTGCTTTTAGCTAGGAATGACATTGTGAGATTTTCTTGAGCCATACAGCAAAGTCGATTATATTTTATAATATTAAGATCCCAAAAAGGGAGCAAGTAAAATATTAGTATACTATTTGGTGCTATGCTACAAAATAGTAATACTAATTTGTAGTGGCACGCTAAATTAGTATTAAAATTAAATATTTTTAAAGAAAAAATAGTAGAGGAATTTTTATCGGATTTATGGAATGGTTTATTGTTTTGAGAAATTAGCGTCATTGCGAGGGAGAGGCTTTGTATATCAATTTTTCCGTCATAAGCTACGCGATCAAAGGGAGCGTGGCAATCTCATGAAGTAGTATCTTGACTCCTAAGATTGCTTCGTCGAAACTTACAGTTTTTCCTCGCAATGACCTTATACGTAAGGGTTCTTGGTTTTTATATAATTGAATCTAATAGGAACACCTGGCATATCGAAAGCTTCACGCATATTATTCACCAAATATCTTGTGTAGCTATCGGTAATTTTTTCTGGATTATTGGAAAATAATTTGAATGTAGGCGGTCTAGTTTTTGTTTGAGTCATATATTTTACACGTACTCGCTTGCCGCCTTTTTGCAATGGCAATGGATGTGCTTCGGTAGTAAAATTAAGCCACTCATTTAATTTGCTGGTAGTTATTTTTTTATTCCAAGTTTTATAAATCTTAATACAGCTATCCAATACATCGGCTATATTTTGTTTATTTTTTGCTGAGATAAACAAGGCAGGAACGCCTTTAACCTGAGGCAAAGTAGTATTTATCTGATAATAAAACTCTTCTTTAAATGCTTCTTTCTCTGATTCTTTAATTAGATCCCATTTATTGACTACTATAACGATGCTTCGCCCTTCATTTGCTACATGGCTTGCAATGTTTAAATCTTGCTGCTTCAAAGGCGATAAGGCATCAATCATTAAAATCACAGTATTAGCAAATTTGATGCTATTAATAGCGTCTGATGCTGATAATTTTTCTAAAGATTCTGTAATAGTAGCTTTTTTACGAAGTCCTGCCGTATCAATCAGTTTGATATGATTACCTTTATATTGCCAATCAATTTCAATCGATTCACGAGTAATTCCTGCTTCCGGTCCGGTTAGTAATCTTTCATCGTTAATTAAAGCATTTATGAAAGTAGATTTACCAGCATTAGGTCTACCGCTTACAACTATTTGCAGACAATCCCCTTTAATTGGGTCATGTATTTCTGCTTCTGCTGAATCTTCTTCGGGCAGTTTGGCAATAATTTCATCATATAAATCAATCATTCCTGTACCATGCTCAGCAGAGATAGCAACCATGCTATCAAATCCAAGCTTGTAATATTCCTTATCGAAATCAAAAGCCTTTTCGCATTTGTTAATTACCAAGACCGCCGGCTTATTATATTTTCTAACAAAATCGCTAAGTAATTTATCATCAGGCAATATTCCGCTTCTACTATCCACCATAAAGCAAATCAAATCTGCTTCATTTATCGCTTTAGTAGTCTGCTCCATTAGCCTTTTACCAAAGCTATCAGGATTTTCTTCGAGCCCTGGCGTATCAATAAGCGAAAACTCAAACGAGCCAATTCTGCCATCCGTATATTTCCTATCTCTAGTAACGCCGGGCAGATCATGAACAATAGCTTTTTTACGCATACTTAAGCGATTAAACAGCGTTGATTTACCAACATTTGGACGCCCTACTAAGGCAATAATCTTTTTGGCAATAATTTTTTTAGTCATTATGTTTATACAATACAAATATGAAAAGCAGACGAAGATCAATTTCAAAAAGAGCAAGGAGATTGTAAGCCGAGGAGCGGAGCGTACACGCAAGTAACGTGAGCACCAGAGGACTTACAAGACATTGCCGCCAATTTTTGAAATTGATCAAGTATGTAATATTATAGCTACTAAAACAAGTAATGCACCAATAAAGCCTACTATATTTGCAATTATGATAGGAGTATTTTTTATTAAAATGCCGTATAGTAACCAACTACTTAAAGCAACAGCACTTATAGTAAAAGCAGGAAGTGATACAGATGCTGCCGATTTACAGGTAAAAATTTTATGAGCTTGTACGTAAAACATGAAATTACCAACTGTACCTACTACAGTCATGTATTTTTCATAAAACTTCATGAATTTTGGAGACATAATATTATTTTTTGAAATAGGGTTATTGTGTTTACTATTGTCATCCTGCGGCTTGTCCAAAAAGCTTACCCCTGTCATACCGCAACTTAACCGTGGTATCCAGAAAAATAATAAAAAATACTCCGTATTTTTTACTGGATCTAGTTCCCAAGCCACGGGATAACACATCAAAGACGTTTTTCGATCCCACGGTATGATATTGCTACAACTAAGACGGGAGAGTTATTTTTATATATGCCTTCTTATGCATATCTTCGAAAAATTTCTGAGCTTTTTGAGAAATCTTTTTATTTGTCAGGAAATTTACCACATAATTATTTTCGTCTTCGCTAATGTTTAAGATTTTTTTAGTACATACCTGCACTATCTCAAACTCATTATATTTTTCAAAAACATTACTTGTTTGATTAGGGTTCAAGTCTTTTACTATAGTTTGCTTGGCTTCTTCTATTTTACTAAGCTTATCAGTAATTACTGTCATTGTTGCGAAATTTTCATAAAGAGATTTCTTAACATCTGAACAGTTCTTTAACTTACTTTTTAAATTATTCATCTGTGCAAAAGTTTTATCACTCTTATCTTTAGAGGTAAAAATCTGCATTGACACTTCTACTTCTTTTTGATCGCTAGATAAAATTGCTACATCTATTTCTTTATTACTTACTTGTACTGACCTTGATAAACCTGATAAAACATTCATTTTGATTAGTTCAGACTTAATTTGGGAAATAAAGCTATCAGGATTAACCGATCTACTTTTTAAATATTGAAGAAGAGAGCCATGAGGCATTTTGTTACGATCTTCAATAGATTTGATAGCGTTATCTATTTCTTCTTGTGAAATTTCTTTATCACCATAATATTGGAAAAGTAAAGATTCATCAATCAAGCTTTTTATAGCTATATCACTTAACTGCTTATTCTGAGCAGGTGTTACCTCCTCAACATTGTTTAATGCCATGATCATTTTTTTTCTGGCACGAAACTCATTAAGAGTAATCGGTTCATTATTTACAAGTGCCACTATATTTGATGTTTCAGCAACCGCACTACATGTAAAAAAAACAGTAATTATTAGTAATAATTTTTTCATATTTAACTCTGTAATATTATGTAATATTAATACAATTTAGTAGACGAAGTTTTATTTGGAAAAGAGCAAGGCGTCCCCCAGATGATAACCGGAGCATACATATAGTACGTGAGGATTATCAGCAAAAGACAACGTAGCCAATTTTTCAAATAAAACGAGTATACTACATATTCAGGACTCTTAAACCAACAGAAATAGTAAACGAGGATTTAGTTTTTTTAATTCCTCTACTTTCATCGGATAAATAATCAGAATAAATCTTAGTTGCGATTCTAACACAATCTTTAGCATATGTCACTCTAATAATCCTAGTCAATAAATCTGCTGAGCCTTTTGAAAGATCAATACGTCCACCAATTCCAACAGACCAATTATCTGTCAATTGGTAATTGACATTTCCGTAAAATTGTCTTGCTCGATTACTTGAAAGCTGCATCTCTTCTGCTCTATAATACTTTTTAAGATTTGTAAGCTGAATAAGACTCCCGGTTAAACTTATTCTACCATAATATAAATTAGCTCCTACCTCATCACGTATAGGCTTAAAATATCTATTTTTTCGGAAATCATAAAATAATTCTAAATTATCATAAATATTTCCTGAAATTTTACCAACATTTTCAGTATCACTTGCTTTCTGATATACACTATATCTAGTATTAAGAGACTGACCTAAAAACAATCTTAAATAATTTTGTTCTTTAGCAAAACTAGCGTTTAAACCATAATTTAATCTATTACCAAAATCATGGCAATCAATACCGCTATAACGATTTGATAAGAAGAGGTTTTTTCCTGATAGCTCATATTTTATAGGATCAATTATAACAAACTTCATATCTTTACTGGATAATTTACGCCCTATAGTAAAAGAAACTATCGGCTCAATAAGTACATTTATTGTTTTTGTTATAGCACCTGCGAATGGATAACGCCATAAAGTTTGAAATTCTGGTATATTACGTTGAAGCGATTTAGCTGATCTTGTTCTCTCAAAATAAGCCTGTTTTGTTATATAAAAATCTCCTCTATCCCGAGCAACAAACTCAAAAATTTGTCCCGAAGAAGTCATAAGATTATGAATATAAGATAATTGTAGAGAAGTTCTAGTAAGCTGCTTTCCTATCCTTTCTTTATACATTGAAGTGTTATTTTCGATAACGATATGCCTACTTTCGTCATCATTTAGACTTATTACATTTTTTGTAGTGATTTTTGGTAATACTAGCGGATAGTTAGATCTACTATCATTACTACCTAACCCTTGCGAAGTTAAAGCTTCTATCTGAAAATAATCCGCCTTATGAATTTTATTTAAAAATACCCTAGAAGTTAGGTATGAAGCATAGTTATTATAATAATTTTTTAAATAAGCTTTATCAGACGTACGCTCTGCTTTAAAACCATAATTATAAACTTTATCACTACTATAAAAATTACCATTTACAATATAATGATAGGAAGAGATTTTTTTATCCTTTATTTTATCTCCATTTTTTTCTAGAAGATAAGGTAGTCTACCATAACTACCATCAAAACTTATATTATCGGTATTATTTGGTCTATAACGCCCTTCTAGCTCAAAAATTGGGTCTTTATTAAAAACTCTTGGAGTTAATGTAAAATCCATATTAGGTTTTGCACGCAAATATAGAGGCACTCCAAATCTTCCATTCTTCACATCTGGCACTAGTAGACCTGAGGAAGCAGGAGCTGACGGAGTTGGATGAAAAAAATATGGTAAGTAAAAAACTGGTATACCATATACCTCGAAAAATACATTTTTATAAACTATTTTATGCTCGGCAGAATGAATATCAGTATTTTTAGCAGAAATTTGCCAGAGAGGATTTCCACTACAAGTAACTTCGCAGGGAGTAAACTTAGCATAATGAAGCCGTATATTATTTTCATCTATTCTTTCAGCGAGCTTAGCAACTAAAAGGCTATTATTATTGAAAAGCATAATAAATTTAGACACTACGCCTTGTTTAAATTCATTTTTTAAGATTGCCTTATCACCTAATGTAATTCTATTGTCTTTATCTTTAACTCTTACATTACCCTCTACCCACAAAATATCATTATTTACGTCATAAAGTAAATTATCTGCTGTTAGTAAATGGTCATCCGTAAGAATTTTTAAATTACCTTTAGCATATATTAATCCCTCATTTTCATTATATTCTACAAAATCAGCAATTAAATTATTAATTTTAACGCCGCTGCTTTTTGTCAAGCTATTTGCGAAACTAAACAAAGGAGATATTACGATAATAAATAGAAATATTACCCGTAGCATTTATCATTAACCAAATATTTAAATAGTAGGAAATAATAGCAAGCTATTATTAATATAGCAAATAATAAAAATTTTGCTTGCTCTTTTGAGTATTGGAGGGTTATTCTATTGGGATGATAAACGTCATTGCGAGGAGCGAAGCTTTGCTACAATCTCGTATAAACCTCCCGAGATTGCTTCGTCGAAACTTGCAGTTTCTTCTCGCAATGACGGATAGCACCTACCCTTAGCCAAAAACCAAATATTAATAAAATGCTAGATAATTTTACTTCCAGTCAAACTACTAAAGAATTTTCCGTTAGTGAAATTTCTAACAAAATTAAAGAATTATTAGAAAATAATTTTGGTTATATTAAAGTAAAAGGCGAGATTTCTGGCTTAAAAATAGCTAGTTCAGGGCATGCTTATTTTAACTTAAAAGAAAACACTGCAATTTTAGCTTGCACTTGCTGGCGTCCTATTCTTGCTAAAATCAAGTTTCCGTTAAATGACGGGATGGAAGTAGTAATTAGCGGCAAGCTTTCGAGTTATGCGGGCAATTCACGTTATCAGCTATCAGTCGAGAATTTACAGCCCGCAGGACTCGGAGCTATGGTACAAATTCTAAACGAACGTAAAGCACGTTTAGAAAAAGAGGGATTATTTAACAAAATACGTAAACCTATACCATTTTTACCTAATAAAATAGGCGTTATAACTTCAATAACTGGTGCTGTTATACAAGATATTATTCACCGAATCCGTGAACGTTTTCCAACTCATGTAATAATATGGCCTGTTAGTGTGCAAGGCGAGAATTCTGGTAATGAGATTGCTGAAGCCATAGATGGTTTTAACAAGCTAGAAGAAGCAAATAAGCCGGACGTTATAATAGTTGCAAGAGGCGGTGGTTCTATCGAAGACCTTTGGTCGTTCAATGACGAAGTACTAGTGCGTGCTACTTATAACTCAAAAATTCCTATTATCTCAGCTGTAGGTCACGAAGTGGATTATACTTTGATAGATTTAGCAGCCGATAAAAGAGCCCCTACCCCGACTGCTGCCGCTGAATTTGCTGTACCTGTGCGGTCTATTTTAAATAGTACTCTGCAATCTTATGAAAAAGTATTAGTAACTAATACTAAACAGCTAGTTAAAAATCATGAACAAGCTATTACAAATTATGATAAAATAAATAGGTATCTTGCCCATTATATAAATCATAAACAACAATTACTCGATGAAACAGGCTTTAACCTATTAGACTCCTTACCATGCCTAATTAGTTTAAAAGAAACAAAGCTTAAATCATTTTCAAAAGAAAGAATCCATCCTCATAAAATCATTACTTATAAGACACTCGAATTAACACATAAAGCTGCTTATATCATAAAATCGGCAAATAATACTTTGAAAAATTTTGAGTATAAATTAGAATTAAATAGTCTGTTACTATTAAGCTTAGACTATCATAATGTACTAAAGCGTGGCTTTGCTATAGTTAAAGGGGAATCAGGTAATTTTGTATCTTCTAAAACTACTACTGAAAAAGTTTTAAATATACAATTTTTTGATGGGAATATTAAAGCAGTTCGTGATTAATTTTATTTTAAGGTGTGTGAAGAAATGAAAATTTTCAAACTTTTTATTTTTATATTAATTATTTTAAAAAGTTTTTATTCCTTAAGCAATTCAATACCTAAACAAGAAGCAGCTTTAGAATGCGAAAACTTACCTGATAAAAAAACTTTAACAACTGCTTGGTATATAAATGAACCTTATCAATATTGGATGGTTACTTCAAATGGTAGTGCTAATGTTTCTGGTATGGATATTGAATTAATTAATGCTCTTGCTGCAAAAATAGGTATTAATATCGAGTACCACCAAGATAATTGGTATCAAGATCAGTTAGATATTCAAAGCGGTGCTGCTGACATGACTGCAGGTGCTACTTATACTGATGAGAGAAATAATTACGCTTATTTTTCAAAGCCATATCGTATGGAAGAATTCTCTTTATTTATTATCGAACAATTAGCTAAAAAACTAAGTTTTCAAAATAGTGATGAATTAATGGCACAAATACGCTTATTTAATCTTCAGATTGGAATAGTAAAAGGTACGATATATGGAGAACAAAAATTCACAAATTTTTTATTTGACGATAAAAACCAAGATATAATTAAAATATATCAAAATAATGTAGAATTAATAAATGGGATGGTAAAAAAAGAGATTGATGGTTTTATTAGCGATAAAATAGTCGGTTCAGTTAATATTTTAAGCAAACCTACAGATAGAAAAATAGTAGAAGTTCCTTTAAATATTAAAACCCCGTTACATTTGATGTTCAGTAAAAAAAACCGTATCTTTAAATGTAGTTGAACAATTTAATTTTGCTATAGATGATTTTCTTGCAAGTAACGAATATAAAAAAATTGTTAAAACTTACATTTATCATATTTTACTGCCGAAATCTATCGACTCACACTGGTGTCATATAATAGGATTACTTGGCAGCATTGCTTTTGCTTTTTCTGGAATTATTCTAGGTATAAAAAATAATAGTACCTTATTCGGTACGTTTTTATTGGCAATATTGCCATCTGTTAGCAGCTGTATAATGCTTGATCTAATAATAAATCACGATACAGGACATTTAAATCTATATTTCACCCCATCTTATTTTTATTATATATTTACAGTGGTGCTACTTGGTTTTATCGCTGTCAAACTATTTAGTTATTATAATAAACAAATTACCGAAGATAGTTATTTAGAAAATTCTTTAAACAATACAATCGCAGTTTGTGATGCATTCGGACAATCGGCTTTTATAATTATCGGTGTTGCAATGGTTATTATTCAGAAAATTGAACCTTTAAATTTTTGGGGTCCATTATTCGCATTCCTTACTTCTAACGGTGGAATTATAATTAGAGATTTTATTATTGGAGAAAATTCTGTAAAAAGAGTACCAAAAGGTCTTAGTATTGAAATAACACTAATATGGGCTTTAGTCTTTAGTATATTGTTAGATATGTATGGTGCTAATCCAAATTACGATACGATAAAATATTCTATGATTATAATAATTATCAGTGCCTTTGTTACTCATCTTTTACTTTATCATTTTGGTTTCCGTAAGTGGCGATTCCGCAATAAGGAAGTAACAACTAGCGAAGCAGAAAGTGGTGCAGAAAAATAAAATAGACTTCTTACATAACTTATTTTATAAAGAAAAATTAGGTTTTGCACGAGAGGTTTAATGAAGATTGCTACTTGGAATATTAATTCCATAAAAATGCGAATTAATATATTGCGTGATTTTTTAGCAAATGAAAATCCTGATGTTTTATTATTACAAGAATTAAAATGCGAAAGTGATAAATTTCCTTTCGAGGAGTTATCTGATCTACCTTATAATTTTTATGTTCATGGGCAGAAATCGTATAATGGTGTTGCTATTCTTTCAAAATTTCCTGCTGATGAAATAGTTAAGGATTTTCCAAATAATCACTGTTCTGATCAAGCAAGATTTATAGAAGCAAGAATATCATTACCTATCGGATTTTGTAATATCATTTCTTTATATGCTCCTAATGGCTCAATGGTGGGTAGCGATAAATTTACGGCAAAACTGGCATTCTATGATAGTTTTTTTAATTATCTATCAAGCAAAAAATCTTTTGATGAAAAAACTATTATAGGTGGTGATTTTAATATTGCACCTTTTGATATTGATGTATATTCACCTACAGCCCTTGCAAATACTACCTGCTTTACAGAAATTGAACAAAAGAAAATGCGAACTATTTTAAATTCTGGATTTGAAGATTGTTATAGGTTCTTACATCCCAAAAAACAAGAATTTTCATGGTGGGACTATAGAGCTGGATGTTTTGAACAAAATAAAGGTATGAGAATAGATATGATTCTTGGTAGCAATAATAGCATTGACTATCTGGAAAATTGCTATATGGATTATAATTTAAGAACTAAGGAAAAACCCTCTGATCATATACCGGTAATTGCTAATTTTAAAAATCCATAATTGTTACCTGATGGCAAAGCGTGACTCAAGCCACCATTTGTCATCCCGTGGCGGCATTGTTGCATGGATCGAAAAACGCCCTCGATGTCATACCGTGGCTTGACCACGGTATCCAGAAAAATAAACATAAATACAGCAAATTTTTAAAATTAAAAGCTCGATTTTATCTCGCTTTATGCTGGATCCCGTGGACAAGCCACGGGATGACACCATGCGTGTTTTTCGATCCACACAACAATGCCTATAAAAAACTAACTATAACTTAAATATGCTTCCATCAATTGCTAAACATGCAGCAAGCCATCAAATCCATCCTCTCAAAAAGCATGGTCAGAATTTCATTTTTGATGGTAGTTTATGCGATAAGATCGTACGAGCTAGTGGACTTGAAGAAAATAGTAACGTTCTAGAAATAGGACCAGGTACAGGCGGACTTACTAGATCGATATTACACAAAAATCCAAAACTTTTAACAGTTATTGAAACAGATGAAAGATGCATCCCTTTACTTAACGAGATTAAGCAATATCACCCTAATCTAAATATCATAAAACAAGACGCTCTTAAACTTAAATTAAGCGATTTAAATACTAACAAGATAACTATCATTTCTAATCTACCTTATCATATAGGAACTGAACTAGTAATCAGATGGCTAAAAGAATCAAGCCTTGTTGCTAGCATGACATTGATGCTACAAAAAGAAGTAGTGGAGCGGATTTGTGCTAAACCCTCGACCAAAGCATATGGCAGGTTATCGGTAATATGCAGCTTAATTGCAACAGTAGAAAAATGCTTTGATGTAGCACCTACAGCTTTTTACCCGCCCCCTAAAGTATATTCAGCAATAGTTAAACTGACTCCTTTAGAAAATATTCCTAATAGTGATTTAATAAGTAAAGTTGAATTGATAACTAAAATGGCTTTTGCAGGACGCCGAAAAATGATTAAATCATCGCTAAAAAACCTTGCCCCTAACATATCTGAACTTTTAGCTAAGCTAAATATAAGCGATAATTGCCGAGCAGAAAACCTTACCCCTAACGATTATTTATCCTTGGCTAGTTTGATATAATTAAGGTTCATATGTCATTCCCGCCTATGCGGGAAGGCATTGTTGCGTGGATCGAAAAGCACTTTCAATGTCATCAACTATGTTTTAAATTAAAAAGAAGAGATTTTAATTTAGCATTAGCGATGACAATAATTTTACGCATTAAAGCGGTAAGAGCGACCATTTTCTTTTTACCATTGTTAATGAGTCGCTCATAAAAGAGTCTTAAACCAGAAGTCTTGCTATTACGGGCTGACATAGCAGCAAGGAATAGTATAGGCTTGACTCCTGCTCTACCATGTCCTACCTTTCTATATCCTTGATATTTACCACTATCATTAGCTTTTGGAGCAAGCCCTGCAAGAGAAGCAATCTGCCGTCTTGTTAACTTCCCTAACTCCGGTAATAATATTAATAACTCAAAAGCAACTATATTACCAATGCCATTTATCTCTTTCAATATCTCATGCTTTGCTTTTAACAGCTGATCTGATGATATAATCACTTCTACCTGATTAGTAATCTCTGTAATTTGATTACTTAAAACATCTATCATATTTATACAGCTATTTTTAACAAACTTATCTGTATTTGCTTGTTGTAATCTATTCTTTTCGGCAACTAACATTTGCTTTAAATCATTCCGTCTTTGTACTAACCGAAATAATTGTATATTTTGTTTTGATTCAGGCTTAAATACTTCAAGCTTATCTGCTCGCTCCTTACCATATAATCCTAATGCTTTAGCATCTAACTTATCTGTTTTTGCACTATTACCATATGATCTGATAAAATTCTTTACCTTTCTTGCATCTGCTCTATGTACTACATAACCTCTTTCACATAAGCTATACAATAACTCTAGTTCATATCCGCCTGTTGTTTCAACTACAGTTAGAGAGTTTGCTAAAATATCCTTATTATCATTAATAAATTCAAATATACCGAAACTTGTATTCTCATATTCTTTTGTATCTTTTATGCCCTCTATTCCTACTACAAAATTATATTTTCCTATATCAATTCCTATATGTTTGTGATATTTTATCATATGTACCTCGAGATTTTATATTGTTTAGGATTGTAATCGGGCGTGCTTATCGCATCCCTTCCAACTATTCAAACTTCTCGAGAGTCGGGCTATAGTACCTTGTGACTCCGGTCGTATAAAACCTATGCCGTGACGGTCGCTTATGCCCGCTTAATACCCTATATCATGATATAGGGTATTAACACTCTCTTATAAATGTTTATATTACATTTATAACTTATATTATATCACTTTCTTTTCTTACAATGCCGTGGCTTGCTAACTAGATCCAGAAAATAATAAATAATACTAATTTTATTAGTATTTTTAACTGGCTCTAGTTCATAAATCACGGGATGACAGGGGAAAATGATCCATGCGGGCAATGTCTTCCCGCATAGGCGAGAATCCACAAATAAAAAGTACAAATACAATAAGTTCTTAAAAATAAAAGCTCGATTTATCTCGCTTTAGTCTGGATTCCCGCCTATGCGGAAATGACAACTGGAAAACCGATCTACGCAATAACGCCTCTTGTAGCTCGTCTACGGGATGACAGGATGATATATTTGCTACAATATAAATTTGCTTACATAAAAATTTTCAAAGGTTTAGTGTAATTTAGCTTGAAAGCTGTTATAGCTTTGTTATAATCAACTTTACAAAACAAAAAAGGTTTATAAAATGAAAAATTTATTGAAAATTCTATTAATTCTAGCTTTTTCAGCACCAGTATTTGCTTCTTCAACAACTCAACAAATGCCTGATCCTGCTTCTGTAACTACAGATGCTATCATGAAAATGGATTCTGCTTCTGTAAATGGTTGGTTAGCAAGCTTAACAGCTGATCAATATGGTAAGTTATCATCAGATGTACAAAACTGGATGAATACTGGCTTAACAATGGATCAATATAATATGCTAAAACCTGAAGTTCAAGCATTAGTAACTAAGCCAGCTTCTATGTAATTGATAATTCTTTTAGATTTATTAAAGTTAAATTTTAGGTAGGTTTAGAGTGTTTTTATATTTACTCTAAACCTATTTTTATATTTTCTTCTCCAAAAACTTCCGCAAACAAAAATACAAAAAATAATAAAAAATTCTTATATTTTACTGTAAAAAGAAGTAATATCATCTGTTTTGATATTTTTAGATCCTATGATAATTATATGAGTCTAAAAAAGGATTCGATGTCATTCCTGCTTAAGGCTTGTTTGCGTGAATCGAAAAACGTCCTCGGTGTCATCTAGTTGCTTGACCACGGCATCCAGAAAAAATAATAAAAAATGCTATAAGTTAGCATTTTTTAACTGGATTGCTTCGTCAATTACTTTGTAATTTTCTCGTAATGATGGAAAAAAGCGACTCATACAACAAAGTTACAACTTATAACTAATATTTAATAATATAATTTTATGAGACTATTTATTACCGTAATAATCATGGAAATTTTAGCCGGAGCAGAAGTAGATTTATTCGTTCCAAGTTTCCCGGATATACAAGATACATTTAATCTTTCACCTTTTATGACAGAGTTACTACTTGGTGTGAATCTAATCGCTTATTGTATTACCTCGCTTATAGTTGGTAATTTAGGGGACAGATACGGACGCAAACCAATAATCATACTTGGGTTACTAATTTTTAATCTTGGCAGTTTATTTTGTGTATTTTCCAATAATTATGAAAGCATATTATTTGGCAGATTCTTGCAAGGTGCTGGAATATCAGCTGTTGCAGTTTTAGTATATGTAGTACTTGCTGATATTTATTCAGTACAGGAACAACAAAAATTAATGGGGATTCTAAATGGCACTATTTCACTTTCTATGGCAACTGCCCCTGTTATAGGTAGCTATGTTGATTTATTTTGGGGGTGGCGTGCTAATTTTGTTTTATTATTTATTTTAGGACTTATTAGCTTAGTTCTTGCAATATTTTTTATTCCAAAAGGACAAGCTAATAGTAAAGTACAAATTTCCTTAAAAGAATATTATCCTATTTTCAAATCACCAAAAGCTATATATTATATACTTACCATGATGTTTCTTGCACAAGGATATTGGATATTTATTGGAATTGCCCCTATTTTATATATGCAAGATTTAGGAGTTAGTTTAGAATATTTCGGATTATATCAAGGATCGATTGCAGCTTTATTTTCAATTATGAGCTTTACTAGCGGCTATTGCTTTAAAAAATTTGGTGTTAAACACTGCTTTTACTTTGGCATTATGTGTGTAGTATTGTTTTTACTTGGAAGTATTACATTAGCTATATTTAACATAAATGATCCATTAATAATAACAGCTGTGACGCTTTTATTATCGCTTGGCGTAATATATCCTATTAATATATTATGGCCAATGCTGCTAGAAGCAATCCCAGATGGTAAAGCCCGTATGACTGCTATTTTTACCTCGGCTAGATTAATTATAACTGCTGTAGGATTACAATTAGTGGGTTGGTTATATAACGGTACTTTTGCTCCTCTTGGAATCACCATATGTGTTATTACGGCATTTGGTTTAATAACATTACCTAAATTATTTAAATATGATAGAATCTTTGAGATTTCTAATGGTGGGTAGATGATATAATCGTCATTACGAGGAGCGTAGCGACGAAGCAATCTCATGAAGTAGTATAAGCTTCCTGAGATTGCCGCGTCGAATTACTCTATAATTCTCCTCGCAATGACAAAATAACAAAACAACAAAAATGATCAATAATAACTTTATCTTTACAGTAGCTTTTAGATATTTCAAAGCTAAAAAAAATGAAAAATTTGTTTCTATTATTTCAGGCTTTTCTTTGCTCGGTGTAATGATTGGCGTTGCAGCATTAATAGTCGTTATGTCGGTTATGAATGGCTTTCATACAGAGCTGACTAAAAATATTATCGGTTTAAACGGCGATATAGTCATAAGCCCGCAAACTAGCAGTATTGATAATTACGAAGAAATTAAAGCTAAATTATTGCAGCAAAATTACGTAAAACATGTAAATATTATTGCTAATGGTCAAGCCTTGGCACTAGGCAAAAATAATAATAGCGGTGCTATTATTAAAGGTATTGATTTAAATGATTTAAAATTAAAAAATGAAATCTTTAAAAATGTCAATTTTGGTAGTTTTGATAATTTCCATGGTAAGAATGTAATAGCACTTGGGCAAGGTTTAGCTGCTAATTTAGGTGTAACAGTTAATGATAAAGTTAAATTAATCTCACCGAATTCCATTTCCACCGCTTTTGGCAGCGTACCAAGATCAAAAGAATTTAAAGTTATAGCGATTTTTAATAGCGGTATGTATGATTATGATTCAGCAACCATATTAATGCCACTTGAAGCAGCACAAAATTTTCTGTCTCTTGGAAATAATATAAACTTAATTGAAGTTAATACCCTGCATCCTGATAAGGCTCTTGCATATTCATATAAAGTGCAGCTATTACTAGGTACAAATTTACAAATATTTAGCTGGCAAACTTTGAATTCACAATTTTTAAGTGCTTTAGCTGTTGAGCGTACAGCTATGTTTACTATTCTTTCGCTAATCATTACAGTTGCTGCCTTTAATATTATCTCAAGCTTATTTATGCTAGTGAAAGATAAAACTTCTGATATAGCAATTTTAAGAACAATGGGAGCAAGCACAAATCAGATAATGCTAATTTTTATCTATAATGGCATGTTTATTGGTTTGCTTGGTACTATTCTTGGTTTAATTCTTGGTATTATTTTTTCTTATAATATCGGGACTATCAAAAACTTTTTAGAAAATATAACCGGTACTAAGATTTTTGAAGCAGCAGTTTATTTTCTTTATAGTCTACCATCAGAAGTAAGAAGTCAGGATATTATCTTAATCGCTTCTTTATCTATAATATTATGCTTCTTAGCAACAATTTATCCCTCTTATAAAGCTTCAAAATTAAATCCCGTGGATGCCTTAAGATATGAGTAATAAAATCCTAACTTTAAAAAATGTCTCTAAACATTATAGGCAAGGCAACTCTATTATTAGAGTATTAGATGACCTTAATTTAAATATCAACGAGGGCGAGTTAATTGCCATAATTGGCTCTTCTGGTAGTGGTAAATCGACTTTACTACATATTGCAGGCTTGCTTGATAAACCAACTAACGGCGAAGTTATTATTGCAAATAACGAGTATAAAACAAACCATCTAATTCGTCTTAATTATTTGGGCTTCATTTATCAGCAACATCATTTATTAAAAGATTTTACTGCAATTGAAAACGTTATTATGCCTCGTCTTATTAATGGCTCTAACCAAAAAGAAGCAATAGAGGCAGCAAAAAGTATATTAGATAGTTTGGGTCTTGGCAAAAAGCTACATAATATGCCAGGTGAATTATCAGGCGGGGAGCAGCAACGTGTCGCAATAGCACGCAGCTTAATTAATAAGCCAAAAATTATCTTAGCAGACGAGCCTACAGGTAACTTAGATCCTAAAACTACCAATGAAGTATTTAACTTATTTTTAAAAGTAGCCAAGGAACAAAATACAGCTATTGTAATGGTAACGCATAATCATGAATTAGCACATAGGATGGATAAATTATATAAGTTAAAGCATGGAGCATTAAATATGTCTTGATTTAACTCCTTAAAATAAGGATAATAATAATTAACTCTTTTATTAACAAAGGTTAATGATGGCTGAACCTATCATATTTACTCTTTTACTTGGTAGTAATGACCGAATATTAGAAAAAATATCTAAAGAAACAGTTCTAGACTCGCCAACAATTGTCTCACTTCAGACTAATAAAGAATCACGTATACCTGATAAAGATCGTATTTTTGCAGAAATATTGAAAGAATCCAAGGAACAAAATAAAAGTCCTATTTTTAATATCCAACTTAATAACAATAACATAGCACCTATCTTTAAATTACAAGATTTAATAAATCTACAAAATTTAAATATAAAAAGTACCATTACTTTCGAACGCTATAATTCACTAACAGAAAATCCTGAATTAGCAGTTTATTGGAAAGAGCTTTTTACAAGAACCAGCCATGTATTTTTTACAAATGAACAAGATAGAGAACTTGCTATAAATGAAAATGCCCTAAATAGAGACAAAGCTACTACTATCACAGATATAGATTCAGTCTTATCGGTTTTTAACAACCTTGCTGATGATAAAAAAGTTAATAAATTACTTTCCGGTGCTATACCTGACAAAGCAGAATTAGACAAACTGATAAAAACAACTAAAAATCAAGGAGGAAGAGTAATTGTAAAAACTTGGCCCTTATCCTTAGATCAGGCAACAAATCTTATAACAGCTAAATTTGGTATTACTTCTGATGATCAAATTTATGGTCTTAAACTTGAAATTACCGAAATTTTAAAAGATCCAAATAATGCTGCCGAAAATTTAAAAAAATATGTATCTCAAATATCACGGCAATTTCAAAAAGATTTAGGAAAATCCGAAGTAAATCCTATAGATTTTAATTTCGATAGAGGGCAAATTATGAAAAACATTCCTGATAATCAACAAAAAGAATCGACCATATCATATGAAACTAAACAGCCAGAACAACCAAGTTTTTTTAGAAGAGTCTTTAACTATTTTAAAAGTGTAATAACTAGTTACCTTGGTAAAAAAGAGGAAGCTCAACCCCCTCAACCACAACCTATAACAGAACCAAAATCAGAATTTTCTAAATTACCAAAGGAACAAACACAACAACCAACTTTAGCAACAACAAAGCAGCAGGTCGCACAACAAATTAATACTAATTCCTCACAAAAAGATTGGAAAAAAGTAGGTATGACAGAGCAAGCTTATAAAGCAATGATTTCAGATAACGCTCCTGCAAATCAGCCTAGTATGAATAATAGTTTTAATATAAACGATTTTAAATATGAAATATCTGAAGCAAATATTAGAAATGTAGAAATTAAAGATTATTGGTATACTGAAAATGAGATTACGCACCTTTTAACAGCACAACTAGATGAAAAAAAGTTTTCAGTGCAACCAGCTATAACTTTTCGCAATACAGCCCTAACAGAAGAAATGCTTAAAGATTATACAGCAAAAGGCGAAGAGAAGAATAAAATTTTAGCTGAGGTTCAAGAAACAATAAAGATTGCTAATCTTATTCCCGATAAAGAGGAACGAGCTCTAATGCTAGGGGATGCTAAGAAGAGAGAAGAAATACTCAAACTTTCAGATGCAGAACGTGAAAAGCTAAAAAATGATTTACTCAGAGGAGGAGAAGCTCAACAACAAATTAATGAAGATATTTTAAATAGAGCCACTAAAGATATAAAAGATAATGGAAAAGAAGCTGCTGTTATCCCTATTGAGATGGGTTATGGTCATTGGACAGTTTTAGTAGCTAAATATGACAAAAAAGATAACCAAATAATATTAACTTTTAACGATTCACTAGGTAACTCTATTAATTATGACGGTCAGAAATTACCGAAATTAATAGATAAAACTTTAGGAAATCTTCCTAATAAGCCGATTATAATTGATGAGCAGACGAAGCAACAGACCGATCAATCAGCTTGTGGTGTTTTTACTGTAGATAATGGTATCAAGATTGCTAAAGGGCAAGCGATACTCTCTACAGAAGAGTCTAAAGGTGAAAAAGGACTAAGATTAAGAGAACACCACGCCCAGATATTAACTGACGCTATGTTTAAACAAGATGCTCAATGGATCAGGCAACAGATGAAAACAAATAATAACGCACCGGATACTACATTCCAAGATATGATTAAAAGCCAAAAAACAAGAGACTCATCTATACGACGTTAATTATAATTTTGAAAGCTAAAACTTTACCACCAATTTTTCAAATAAAATGAGCATGCAAAAAAGATTATGCAAAATGCTTAATTCCTAATATAATTACTTATAGTTAATTTTATATTTTAACATCAAATGACTACTATACTTGTGATCGCTATTATAGTTATGATCGCCTTATCTGCATTATTTGCTGCTACCGAAACTGCTATTACTGCTTCTTCCCCTGGGAAGATTCATAAACTTAAGATTGCTGGCGACAAACGTGCTAAGACTGTTTTGCAAGTTTTGAAGAAAAAAGAGAAAGTAATTGGAACTTTGCTAATCGGTAATAGTTTAATCAACACTGTTTGTACTACTATTGCGACTACTTTATTTATCAGCTTTCTTGGTGATAATGGTCCTTTGGTTGCTTCTGCCGTCATGGCTTTTATAATTATTGTTTTTGCTGAAGTTGTACCTAAAGCCATAGCTGTTGCCAAAGCTGAGCAATTAGCCCTTAAAATGGCTTCAACAATTGTAATTTTTCTAAAGCTTTTTAAGCCTATTAATATTGCTCTTGATTACATCACAAGAATATTCTGTTTTATATTCCGTATTAATTTACACCCTCAAATATCCGGTACTGAGGAAGTTAGAGGCGTAATTGAGCATTATTACCAAGAAGGCGGAGTATATAAATCCGACCGTAATATGCTTGGCGGAATTTTAGATATACGTAATATGACGGTATCCGAGATTATGACCCATAGGAGCAATATAACGGCGATTAATATTGATTTACCTAGTGAAGTAATAATTAAGACTTTATTATCAAGTTCCCATACACGTGTACCTTTATGGAAAGATAATAGAGATAATATAATCGGTATTTTGAATTTAAAAGATTTATTAAAGTCGCTTCATGAACATAATACTGATCAAAAGAAAATTAATATTAATGAGCTTCTGACGCCTCCATGGTTTATTCCTGAAAATGCTCTTGTTGTAGATCAGTTAAATGCTTTTAGAAAGCGTAATAATCATTTTGCTTGCGTGGTTGATGAATACGGTGATTTACAAGGTATTATTACTCTTGAGGATATTATAGAAGAAGTAGTTGGATCTATTGTCGATGAGCATGACAGCCATAGTGATGAAATTATTAAAAAATCCAATACTGAATTTATTATACAAGGCACCACGACTATTAGAGACCTTAACAGAGAACTTGATTGGAATTTACCTGATGATGACGCAAATACTATAGCAGGATTGATAATCCACAAAATTGCTAGAATTCCAAATCGAGGGGAAGTAATTGAGTTATTTAACTTCAAAATAATCATTTTAAAGAAAATCGCTAATAAAATCGATAGCCTAAGAATTATCATATTACCTACCATAGAGGAAATATCAGACAGTGAGTGAAATCGGTAATTTTTTCCTCATTGCTATTATGTGCTTAAGCGGGGTGTCCATAATATTACCTGTCATACCGCAACTTGATCGCAGTATCCAGAAAAACAACTTAAAACCTAACAATATTTTTAAATGGATCCTGCGGTCAAGCCACGGGATGACAATTAAAAAACTAGATTCCCGCTTTTGCGGGAATGACATACTTACTTTCTACACCGCTATCCTATGCACCCTGCTCGCTTTCTGTACCTTGGTGTATGCTTTTATTGTTTCTGACTTTTCTTTGCAAAATGTTTTCTTAAACTCCAGCACATTAAAGCCGTTAATATATAAAATAGCTGGTAGTTGGTCAAGCCATGAGGGTTCAATATTATTATGGTTTACTTTACTACAAATTGTTAGTTGCTGTTATATCTTCCTAATTAAAAACCAGGAGGATAAAAAATTACCTATTATTATCCTGTCAATTATACAACTACTTTTTAGCAGCTTTATTTATTTCACTTCTAATCCGTTTAATACATTTTCCTTTATTCCTAAAGAAGGACTGGGGCTAAATCCGATGCTGCAAGATATCGCTCTAAGCATCCACCCTCCTCTACTTTATTTAGGTTATGTCAGCTACGTAGTACCATTTACTATTGTTTGTGCAATGTTAGTGTCATCCCGCTCCTCTATGTCATTCCCGCAAAAGCGGGAATCCAGTTCTTTTGCAAATTATTTACTGGATTCCCGCTTTTGCGGGAATGACATAAGCCTCCTTAAAACATTCTCCAATATCGGTATTTTATTTACCACAATCGGCATAGCTCTTGGTTCATGGTGGGCTTATAGAGAGCTTGGTTGGGGAGGATTCTGGTTCTTCGATCCTGTTGAAAATATTTCGCTATTTCCATGGCTATCCGGAATCATGCTACACCATTCTATAATAGTCATGACAAGAACCGGAAATATGCAAAACTGGACGTCGATTTTGTCAATTGTTACTTTTTTATTAGTAATATTCAGTACTTTTTTAGTTCGATCCGGCTTTATTACTTCGATCCATTCTTTTGCGTTCTCACCTGAGCGAGGTATATATTTACTTGTTATATTTTTGATTATGGGTATTAGTGCTTTGGGGAGTTATTGTGTCATCCCGCGACTCGATCGCGGGATCTTAGGATACAATCTGTGGCATAAGATCCCGTGGTCAAGCCACGGGATGACAATAAACAATAAGAATGACACAAAAGAAAAAGGTATAACCATTGGCAACACTCTTTTCCTTCTAAGCCTTATTGTATTAATATCCGCCACGCTTTATCCTTTAGCTTATTCTTTATTTGACGATAAACCTGTTATTATCGATGAGAGATTCTTTATTAATAATTTTCTTATTTTCGTTATACCTATTCTTTTCACTATCGGATTATTTACTACTAAAAGCTCAATTAGGAAGCATATTATTATCCTCATATTATCTTTAATAGCAACCTATCTAATATCGCTTAGGGTAAATTTTAGGGTCATATCTTTTTTAACTACGATCGCCTCTATCTTCTTAATGCTACATAACATTTTATATTTTATCGTCAAAACTAATTATTTTAGGCAATCTTTAAAGACAAGCACCGCTAGCATGATCCTTGGGCATTTCGGCTTTGCACTTATCGCTTTTAGTATTACTATGAATGCATTATTGCAAAGTGAAATGGACTTTACCGGCAGCGTTGGCACAAGTACAAAATTTAATGAGTTTAAAGTAACTTTGCAAAATGTTAAGTTCGCTCAAGGCAAAAACTATTATAGGCAAATTGCTGAATTTTGGCTTGAGGATAACAACCATAATATAACTATATTAAAACCGGAAAATAGGCTTTATATAGTCGAGAAAGGCTTGTCACAAGAAAGCGATATATATTCTTATTTACTATATGATCTTTACGCTGTCTTAAGCAATATAGACGACGATATAATTCATGCTAAAATATATTATAAACCGATGATGAGCTTTATCTGGCTCGGAGTATTCATTACTGTTAGCGGTTTCTTGATTGGATTGCTTAGAAAAATATAGTATAATAATTTTAGTAAAATAAAGTAATAATTATGTACAAAGTTAATCCAAGAGTAGATTTAGCGTTTAAAAAAATCTTCGGAGTGGAGGAGAATAAGGATTTATTGATATCACTTATTAATTCAATAGTTAGTGAAAAAGATCAAATTGTAGAAGTAACGCTTCTTAATCCATATAATCCGAAGAATTTTGCAGCAGATAAGTTATCTATTCTTGATGTCAAAGCTAAAAGTGAAACCGGTAAAATGTTTAATATTGAAATACAGGTGACCGATGAAGCTGATTATGATAAAAGAGCCTTATATTATTGGTCTAAATTATATGCAGAACAATTAAAAGCCGGTGATGACTATTCGAAATTAAATAAAACAATAGGTATTCATATACTAAATTTTACTAGTATTCCGAATACTGCAAACTATCATAGTGCCTTTGAGTTAGAGATAGAGTAACCGGCTTAGTATATTTTGAAGATATAGAGTTACATACAATAGAACTAAATAAATTTACTAATGCTAAAGAAGAGCTAACAGATATAGTAAAAAAGGTTAAAGATTCTCTTGATATATGGCTAGCTTTTTTAACTCGCCATGATTTATTAAACAAAAATAAGCTGCCAAAAAAGCTAGATAATAAAATCTTAAAGAAAGCCTTAACTGTACTTGAAGTTATGAATTTTAGCGAGGAAGAAAGACAAGCCTACGAAGATCGCTTAAAATGGCTTATGATTGAAGCTAATACTATTAAAAAAGCAGAAACGACAGCTATAGAAAAAAGAAATATAGAAATAGCAAAGAAAATGCTTATTAAAGGAAAGCCATTAGATGAGATTATTGAGTTTACTGATTTAACAGAAGAACAAATAAAAGAATTGAAAACAGAACTTTAGTTATTGATCTTAAAGAGTAAAAGGTTATGAATTTTAACGAGGAAGAGCGAAACACTTATGAAGATCGCTTAAAATGGCTTATGATCGAGGCAAGTGCCGTTAAAAGAGCCGAGGAAAGAGGTGAAGAAAAAAGAAATATAGAGATAGCAAAAGAAATGCTAATAGATAATGAGCCTATAGAAAAAATAGTTAAATATACCAAGCTTAAAAAGGAAGAAATAGAAAAACTGAAAAGAGAAATAGCAGAGTCTAACAAATAAATTGTATTTGAGGTTATAAGATCACTTTAAAGTGGCTTAGAATTGAAGCTAGTGCCGTTAAAAAAGCTGAAGAAAAAGAGAGTACGATCAAGCGGTAAGTATAGCTAAAAAATTTATCTATCAAAGAAATTGCTGAATTTAATGACTTAAAAATCACTAATGCAAAATATAGAAAAAATAAACGAAGAAGAAGCAAAAAAATTATTAATAGAGCTAGCTGATAAAATAGCACAATATAACCATGCTTATTATATAGAAGATAAGCCACTAGTTTCAGATGCCGAGTATGACCAGCTATTTAACACCAATCTAAAATTAGAGCAAAAATTTCCTCATCTCATACTAGAAAATAGCCCTAGCAAAAAAATAGGTGCTAAAGTCGAAAATAAATTTGCTAAAGTCACGCATCAAGTGCCGATGCTATCTCTTAGTAATGTATTTGATGAAGAGGATGTAAAAGATTTTTTAGACCGTATTAAAAGCTTTTTACGCCTTGATCAATTCTCTCCTATCTTTTGCGAGCCTAAAATAGATGGTTTATCATTTGCTGCTACCTACAAAAACGGCATTCTTACAACAGGTGCAACAAGAGGCGATGGTTATATAGGTGAGGATATAACGGCAAATATCAAAACAATAAAAGATTTTCCTCACAAAATTAATAATGCTCCAGAGCTTTTAGAAGTACGGGGGGAAATTTATATTGAAAAAAATGACTTTACAAGTTTAAACCAAGAGCAAGAACAGCAAGGCAAAGATAAATTTGCTAATCCTCGTAATGCGGCTGCCGGCTCGCTTCGTCAGCTTGATCCTTCCGTTACTGCAAAAAGACCACTGAAATATTTTGTTTATGCTATAGGTTCTGCAAAAGAGGAGCTAGCAAACTCTCAAGATCAGCTACTTGCAAAATTTAAAGAGCTTGGTTTTAACGTTAATGAAATAGGTAAACTTGCAAACTCCGAAGAAGAGATATTTAGCTTTTACGAATATTTAAAAACTAACAGGAAAAATTTACCTTATGAAATTGATGGGGTAGTATATAAGCTAAATGATTTTGCTTTGCAAGATAGAATGGGCTTCATTGCTAGGTCGCCAAGGTTCGCTACTGCTCACAAATTCCCCGCTATAATAGGGCAAACCAAACTACTTTCTATTACAGTGCAAGTAGGTAGAACCGGCACATTAACACCAGTAGCAGAGCTTGAGCCTATAGAAATTGGCGGGGTCATAGTTAGCAGAGCAACATTACATAACTATCAAGAGATAGCACGAAAAGACGTACGGGTTGGCGATTATGTATTTTTGCAACGTGCAGGTGACGTAATCCCGCAAATTACCGGAGTTGATCTTGCTAAACGTTCTGCTGATGCCACAACATTCGATCCACCTTTATTTTGTCCGTCATGCAATTCTAAATTACATTATGTTCCTGAAGATATTATAATACGTTGCGATAATGGTCTTAACTGCCCAGCTCAGAATTATGAGCGTATACGTCATTTCGTATCAAAAAACGCTATGGATATTGAAGGGCTTGGACGTAAGCAAGTTGAGTTTTTAATCGATAAAGGCTTAATTAGTAACCCTTATGATATATTCTTTTTAAAAGAAAAAAACGAAGCTAGCTTAACCAAACTTGAAAATATGGACGGGTGGGGTAAAAAATCTGTAGAAAATCTTTTCAACAATATAGAAAAATCAAAAAATGTTAGTTTGCCTAGGTTTATATATGCCTTAGGTATAAGGCATATAGGCGAGCAGAACGCTAAGTTACTCACTAGAGAATTTGGTAGCTATGAAAATTTTATAGCTCAAATGGAATTACTAAAGGAAAACGATCCTGAAATTTATCAAAAATTAAACAATCTTGACGGTATCGGCGACAAAATGTTAGTAGATATCATTGATTTTTTTGATGTTAAGGAAAATATTGAGCTTATCAAAAATTTAAGTGAAGTATTAAATATTGAAGATTATAAAGAGACTAGGGAGCAAAGTAGCTTAACAGGTAAAATAGTAGTATTTACTGGCAGCATGCCAACTTTGTCACGAGCTGAAGCAAAAGCAACTGCCGAGAAACTTGGAGCAAAAGTTGCAGCTAGTGTTTCTTCTAATACCGATTTAGTAATAGCCGGCGAGGATGCAGGTAGTAAGCTCAAAAAAGCAAAAGAGCTAGGAATTAAAATTATTGATGAAGCAGAATGGCTTACTCTTGTAAGAGATATTTAAGGTAATATGAATAAAGAAATAGACAATCAGATAGTAATCTATCAAGACAAGAATGGAGAAATTAATGTTGAAGTTAAAATAGTTGACGAAACAGTTTGGCTATCTTTAAATCAGATAGCGACATTATTTGCACGAGATAAATCTGTAATTTCAAGGCATTTGAAAAATATATTTAAAGAAGAAGAGTTAGAAGAAAGAGCAACTGTTGCATTTTTTGCAACAGTTCAAATTGAAGGAGAAAAAAGCGTAGAAAGACAAATTGAATATTATAATCTAGATGCAATTATATCAGTAGGATATAGGGTGAATTCTAAGAGAGGTATAGCTTTTAGAAAATGGGCTACTAGCTTGCTTAAAGAATATCTGATTAAAGGCTATAATATTAATCATGATAAAATCACTCAAAAAAGATTGCATACCGTAGACAAGCTGGCTTTGTTACATGACTTGGAAAATGCTCACAATGTCATTCTAGCGTAGGCATTGCCCGCATGGATCGAAAAGCACTTTCGATGTTATCTAGTTGCTTGACAAGGCATCCAAAAAATAATAAAAATACTAATTTTATTAGTATTTTTAACTGGATCCCGCAATCAAGTTGCAGGATGACAGGGGAAAATAATCCATGCGGGGCAAGCCTTATGCGGGAGTGACATAGCTCTACTTATTGCTGAAAGCGATCCTAAACAAAAAGAGCTAATGATAAACTTAATTATGAATCTCATAAGTGATTAGTTTGTGCTAAAAATATATTTTATGAGCTATCATGTAGATATAAGGAGCAACATTTTATAAATAAAATAAGTCTTTGCTCCTTACGATCAAATGTAACTACTCACCTATAGGTATTTTAACTTCTTCTCCTGAAAGTTTAACCTGAACCATTTCTTCTTTGGGCATTAAATTACCACCGACCAGTGAATCAAATAACTGCTCTATTATAAGTAATTTCAGTTCTGGAGTTTTAAATATATTAAAATCAAAATTTTTACATATTAGCATACTTTTTTCCCAATTGTTTAAAAAATAATTTTTAATTTTTAATATAGATTCATTTATTTCATTCGTTTTTTGTTTGATAATTTCCTTTCCGTATTTTTCTTGTACTTGTTTAAATGTAGGAGAGCGATCCTCTAAATAATTTACTTTAATATTTGAAAATTTTTGAAAAGCATTAAATAGACTTTTAACGGAATGCATCTTACCATCATTAAGCCATTCATCAAGTTTTTCAAAATCACTGGTTAAGCTAGCGTTAAAATTATTTTTCCACTTTATAACATCATACAAATTGCTTAAACTTAAAGATATTTGATTACCCAAATCTACTATATAATTATTCATATCTAGGTCTTTTTCCAATTTATTACTAGATACTAGTGCTTCAAAGAACGATATTCCTTTGTAATAAGCCGTTACGTATAACTTCCTTGTATTATCTGCGAAGTTTACATCTGCTCCATTATTAGCTAAATGTTGTACTAGCTCCAAACGATTAGATTGTATAGCTTCTTCTAGTAATGAATACTCCTCATTACTAAATGTTTGACCTTGGTCATAGCTAACTTTTCTAATTAAAGGTTTACTTATATCTGAAATATTTATACCACTAATTAAAAGCTCATCTGAAATATCAATGTTCCATAAAAGAGAATGAACTTCATCAGGTAGTATTTTTGCTCCTTTATTAGCTAAGTATTTTGCTAATTCAAAACGCTTAGAATATATAACTCGTGATAATAGTGTATATTCCTCATCCTGAAATGTTTGACCTTGATCATAGCTAACTTCTCTAATTAAAGGTTTATTTATATCTGAAATATTTTCAAAGCTTTTAATAAATAATCTATCCGGAATATTAGAGTTCCATAAAAAATAACTTAATTCTTTCCTAAATATTGCTTCATTATCTATGCTTAACAATTCAATAATTTCTTCATTTAATTCTGATTTATTATCAATACATAAGAAATTTGGAATTATCTTTGCTTTTAAAGTAGGATACTGAGATATTTCAGTTTCCGTAAGCAGAAATTTAATAACTTTATCATTACGAATTATTGAATTTAATAATAATGAAGTGATTAAAATTTCTGCATATTCCTTACCATCAATATTATTTTTCAATTCATTTATTTTAGTTAGGTTAATATCATTAATAGCCATCCAAAAATATTTAATATTTTCTTCCCTAGTAAATATTTCTTTATTTACTATAAACTCCATTATCTTTTGCACCTGATCTTTAGAGAAATCTACTTCTTCTGTAATATTGCCTAAACCTAGCACTGCAATTGCTTCTTTAGATAGTTTTTTTATTTTATTATCAATTTTTTCTATTACACTTTCAGTAAAAAAATCGTTATATTTAATTTTCATAAATTACTCTATAAATATTTAGTTAAAAAATTAACGTTAATGTATATAAAATTAAGAAATTTGCAATAATTATTTTGTCATTATAATTTAAAGTATGATCTTCTATATTTAATTCAATTTTAGATATTTTAAATTATATAATTAGAATATAGGATTACTATTTCAAAAAATGAGCATGAGGAAGTTAAGAAATTATTACTTTTATCTATTATGTCTATAATAAATATATTTAAAGTAAATAGATAATATCAGCTTTAATAAATAAATTATAGCTGTAGACTTTTGACCAAACAATAGAAATAGGGCGTTAAAAAGAAAGAAACAGAACAATTTTTGCTTGTTTCTTATGGATAAGGCTTATATCAGCCTAGGATATCGTTGCTAATTTTTATTTTGTAATAAAAAACCCTCTTTTATAGAATGTACACTTTTTTTAATTTATTTTACAGAATCAGAATGTTTTAATAATAAATTTCTTTTAATATAAAGTGCATCACCCCATCCACATGTTGTAGAAACAGTATCAATTCTTAAAAACCCTTGATCAGCAAGAAGTTTATCTAAATCCCATATATTTGTTCCATTTGTATACAACTCCGCATAATTAACTTCCGCTATTATACAATCAATCGTTTTTAAAGTGTTTACTGCTCCCTGCAAAGCTGATAATTCAGCTCCTTGAACATCTATTAAAATAACATTATATTTTTTTACATCATATTGCGATTCTTGAAAATATGTGTCTAATCGCTTTTGAGTTACCTCTATAGTTTCCTTAAACAAAACATCTGGATGAATAATTTTATGTAAATTTAACTCTAATAAAGAGCTAAACTGCCCATTATTAGTTCTATGAAATTTAGCAATTCCATTTTCATTTGTAACAGCAAAGTTTTCTGCTATACATGTAGTACCATTGGGCTTAACATTTTCTAATAATTTTTTATATGTATCTGGATCAGCCTCAATCCACAATACATTTTCTATATTCAGCGTCTTATAAAAGTTTTTTTCACCACCATAAAATGCTCCAATATGGATTATACCATGTAAGTTAATACCAAATATATATTGAGCGGTTTTAAAAAGGTTATGAGGACTATTAGCATAAACACTACTACTTAATATTATAGTTAATAATGCTACATATAATTTTTTCATAATTTAAATTTAATAATTTATTATTTCAGCACTAGTAACAATATAACTTATCAAGTAAAGAAATAAACAGTTTTTATGATTAATTGTATAAGACATTATAATATGATATAATTTATTACATCTCGTCAGAAAAAGCAGAAAAGTTACTAAAATAAAAATATAGTCTATAACTTTGAACTACCGTCATATTTATCATGCAGGCAATTTTGCCGATATAGTTAAGCATCTAGTTTTAATTGCGATTTTAGAGCAGCTGAAAAACAAAGAAAAACCTTTTGCTGTTTTAGATGCTTTTGCAGGGCTTGGACTATACGATTTAGCTTCAGAAGCCGCCTCTAAAACTTTAGAATATAACAACGGAATCGGTAAATTATTACAAGCCCTAGATCATACTCCTAACTCATTAAAAATATTTCTGTCTGTAATAAATTCCGTAGGTCAGAATTTTTATCCAGGTTCCCCCTTTATTATTCAACAATTATTACGACCTCAAGATCGTTTAATTGCTTGTGAACTCCATCCGGCTGATTACCTTGATTTAAAAAAGCTATTACCAAATAATACACACTGCATTGACGCATATAATGCTATAAAAGCTTTTCTACCTTTTAAAGAAAATAGAGGATTAATATTTCTTGATCCCCCATTTGAAGTAAAGAATGAGTTTCAAAAACTAATTACTGCACTGAAAAAAATCAAAGTTTCAGCTTTAAATAATTCTACTTTGATTTGGTATCCTATAAAGGATTTGTTACTAGTAAGTGATTTTTACCACAATTATAAAACTATTGGATTTAAAGAAACATTAATTATTGAATATGAACTTTTATCTAGTGATAAGAATATGGTAAAATGTGGATTGATGTTGATTAACCCACCTAATATTAGACAGGAACTAGAAGAGTTAACAAAATATCTAAGTTATACTTTAAATCTGAAATTTACTTATATTGACTTTTAATGTTTACCCGAAGAAATATTTTTTTACTAATTACCCTTTTTTTTCTTCAAAGCTGTAGTACTCTTGAATTCTCTAGGGATAAGACACTACTTTCTACTACCTCTTCTCAATTAGAAAAAAAATATAATATAAATCATGCAGAATTAGTAGTTCAATATAATCTTACAAATAAAAACAATAAATGTTTATATGCTAAAAATTTAGGTGTTATAATTAATGATCCTAAACAAAATAAAATTTTCTTACAGAAATTCCATAACAAAAATCCTACTGAACTTGATAATACTGCGGGCTTAAAAATATCTTCAATAAAAGAGTTGGTTACGAAATTAAATTCAAAATATAAATTCCTTTCTAACGCAGAAACTAGTTATTTTGCTAAAAAAACCACTCACAGAAATAATATGTCTGAGTTAGCAAAGCTTGATAGAATAATTTCTAAAATACCTCTTATGTTGCCGGAATATGAACCTAAAATCACTAGTCATTACGGCAATAGAATAAGCCCGCATAAAAAGAAACGGAAGAAAAAATGTTTTCATAATGGTATTGATTTACAAGCAAAAAAAGAAGCACCGATATATGCATCAGCAAGTGGAGTAGTAATTAAGACCGCTAGAGTACGTGATTATGGAAATTTCATTGAGATTAAACATTCGCATAAATTTGTTACTAAATATTCTCATTTAAAAGAAATACATGTTAAAGAGGGCACAAAAGTTACACGTGGTCAATTTATAGGCACTCAAGGAAAGACCGGTAATGCTACAGGTGAACATCTACATTTCGAAATTATATTAGATAATAAACCAATAAATCCGTTTGATTTTATATTTAACTGCCGTAAATCTTAATCTAAAATATTCATCTTTTTCATTTCATAATAAAATTCTATTGACTTTTGATCGAAAAAATCCTAAACCTTTACATCTAAGGATTATAATTAGCAAAAATACTATGAAAAAATATATATCAATAATCATCATATTGTTAATGAGCAATAATATATTTGCAAGGGAACAAATATCTAATCTTGTTACACCTGTCAGTTATTTTATAGATCATATATCACAACTAAAAAAGATTAAAAGTAACTTAATCAAATATAAACAATCTAGTTTGGTAGGTGTCAGCGGCATGGGAAAAACTCAAATTGCTAGGATGTATGCTTATGATAAAGACAATAAGGCTGATTATGATATTATTTGGTTTATAGACTGCAATTTAGATATTGATGGACAATTAGTAAATCTTGCAAAGGCTATTAATATAAAAGCAAATACTGCGGTAGTTTCAGAAAATATCAATGTAGTAAGAAAAGAATTAATGACCTATTTAACCAGTAAAAACAGATGGTTACTAGTATTTGATAATTTAAAAATAGGACAGAATAAAAAAGTAGCAAATTTTATTAATTGGGAACATAACGGCAATATTCTTTTTTGTTCTCAAGATAGCGAATCATTGCCGAATATAGTAAAAATTAGTGCTTTTGAGGAAAAAGAATCTAAAATGCTTGTAGAAAATATTTTAGAAAGTAATAATCCAGAATCGATAGAATTTTTAGTCCAAGAATTTAAAGGTTATCCAATTCTTATGGTTCAAGGATCGCAAATATTGAATCAGGTACAAGGTTTAAGTTTAAACGAATATAAGAAAAAAATACAAGAAGCTGATGATAAAATTAAACTAAATATTACACTTGCTATTAGTGAGTTAAGCCCTTCTGCCCAAAAATTACTAAATGAAATAGCTTTAATTAACAATCAAAGTTTTTCAAAAGAATTTCTAAGTTCTATCACCTCGGATAAAGATCATTTAGATGATGACATTTATAATATTTCCAAATTTGCTTTAATCACTAATATTGAGCCAAATGAAAATAATCCAATATTTGAAATGCATGATGTTATAGTTGAAAAAATATTACAGATTAATGAAAATGATAATAAAGAAAATCTCTATCAACTTATCACCAATCTTTTAAATACTATCCCTAAAAGTTTGATAAAAGGAAATATTTTTAGAAAAAATAAAACTGTGTTGGACAATATTGAAATAATTACCCAAAATGCAGAAAATTATAATATCTCAATATATAAAATTTTAGAATTAAAACTAAACTTATTAATACAATATGTTACAGCATGTGATTTAACAAGAAGTAAAATATTAGTTGATTGGTTTGACAAAAACGAAAAAGAAAATAATTTTAAATTATTGATGATGGATAATGACGAGAAAGGAGCGTATGCTACTTATTTAGGACGCATAGGGTGGTATTATTCAAAGAACTCGGAAAGTAGAGAAGCAATTGAATATTTTATGAAAGCTAAAAAAGTATTTGAGGGAGTTAAAGAATATGGAACCTCAAAAAGTAATATAGTTTTTGGTTTAGTTATATCTAATGTTCAATTAGGAAATCTAAAGGAAGCAGAAGCAAATATCCAGATAATGCAAGATATGTTTAATCAAAATCTAATAGATAAAACAGACGCTGCAACATTAGATTATGCAAAAGCTCACTTATTTCTTGCTCAAGGTAAATATGAGGAAGCATTAAAGCAAATTAATGCTACAATAGATGCTTGTATTGATAACGGCATGAAGCCTCAAGATGTATTTCTTACCGGCTTATATTTGCTTAAAATAGATATATTAAATAACCTTAAAAATTATAATGACGCTCTTCCTTTATTAGAAGAGGTGTATAATATGAAAAAACCTAAAGAAAAAGAAGAATATCCGATATTTGGACGTATTTATACCCAAATGTCTATAGTAAAACTAGGACTTGGAAATAATAATGAAGCTTTAGAATATGCTAAAAAAGCTGTGGAAGCTTTCCTTAAAGATCCAAATAGATCCAATAAAGATGTTGCTGCTTCACCTGACATATATTTAGCTAAAGCATTTGTAGCTGAGGGAAATGCATTCGCATCAATTAATAAAAATGAAGATGCAATAACGGCTTATGCTACTGCAGAAAATATATATTGGAATAATTATCGTGAGAATATGAAAAATGTAGACGCAATAAGTATCATGTATTTAAACGCTGCTAAAGCAAGTTGCCATGTACCTTTAAAATCTTTTTATAAAAATTTCCGAGATCACCATATAGAAAAATTTGGGGAGCAGCATCCAAGAAGTATAGAAATACTAAAGCTAAATTGCCATTAATCTATAACGTTAAATTGGCTTTACCAAGGTGAATAAAATTCCCCTGTTATCTTCATGGGGGCTTTGCCTGCGTAGATCGGTTTTTCCGTCATTGCGAGGAAATTACGAAGTAATTGACGAAGCAATCTAGTAAGGAAATGCTAACTTATAGCATTTTTTATTATTTTTTCTGGATTAGCCACGCTTCTTACAGTCGCTCACAATGGCGTCCCTTAATTCACTATATTTTTTTCCATCTATTATGAAACCAGAACCATTGGCTAGGATTTTGTTTAACCCAGTCCCCTAAAATTTGGTTAATATTAAGCATGATATTATAGCAATCTGTTTTACTATCGCCTGTTTGCTCCCATGTTAAATTTGGATGGATTATTAGCTTAAAATAACTACCTTTAGTCCTAACAATTTGACACGGCACAATCGGATATCCATACTGTAAAGCTATTTTAGCAATAGCGTTAGCAGTCATGGCAGGATAACCTAAAAACGGCACTTCAATGCCGTCATTCATTTTCTGATCAACAAGCATAGCGATAGATTCACGCCCTTTAATTGCTCTAACTAAAGCTCTGCTACCATCTGGTCCTTTAGGAATAAGTCTTAGCTTAGAGCTAGCACGACTCTCATTAATCAGCTTATTAACATAAGGATTATTAGCTTTACGATAGATTACAGCAAATTTAGGATAAATTTTATGAATAATTTTAACAGCAATATCCCAATTAGCAAAATGACCAGTAAAAAACAAAAAAGGCTGCCCTTTTAGCTTTTTAATATTTTCCAAACCTATTATCTCAATCCGCCGTTCTAGTTCTAACTCATCCATTTCATTAATATAAGCAAACTCGCCTACGAACCTACCGAAATTATCCCAAGTCTGGTCTATAGTTTTTTCTACATCAAATGCATCACCAAAAACAGCTTTAACATTTCGTCTAGCAATTTTATTAACAGCAAATAATATACCAATTTTGCGAGCTATAAAACTGCAAATATCCGCTGCTTTATCTATACCAAATATGCCAATTATCTTCAAAAAAATAATAACAATAGCATACTCAATTAGATATCTAATCTTTTTTAAAAATTTTTTCATAAAGTAAATTAGGATTATTAATAGATAACTTCACATCTAAGCATACAATAATATCACTCGAATCACCAATCTTAACGTAATCTTTTCTCGTAGTGATAAGAGTAGCATTATTTGTTTTAGCAAGTAGAGATAAATTTTCTAAATCTTCTTGTAAATAATTATAATGATCAGGAAATATTTTATACCCTACTATATTCAAACCATAATTTTTTAAGGTAAGAAAGAAACGTTCAGGATTACCTATACCGCTAAAAGCAAAATAATTTTTATTTTTGTCTATATCGCTTGAAGCTACTATTTGTGCTTGTATTAACTTATTGGCATAAGAAGCTAAACTAACTGGTATTCCACCAGAATTATTACCCACTAAAAAAACTAAATCAGCAGCACTTAAAGCTCTATTTGGATATTCCCGTAATGGACCTGCAGGAATTAAAAATCCATTCCCGAAAAGCCTTTGTCTATCTACAGAAACTATAGTGATATCTTTATGAAAATAAGGATTTTGTAGAAAGTCATCAACTATTATTATACTTGGCTTAAGTTCATGAATTAGAGGTAAAATTTGCTTAATATTTTTAGTAGCAATAACTGTGCCGTGCTTTGCAAGTATTACAGACTCATCCCCTACTTCTAGAGTGCTATGCTCTGCTTTTACAATAGTTGCTTCTTTAAGGTTACTACCATAAGCTTTAGTGACTATAACAAAATCTATATTTTGGGTCTTCAGTAAATTAGCTAGATACATAACTATCTGCGTTTTACCAGTACCGCCTACGCTGCAATTACCGACACAAATAACTTTAGCAGGTAATATAACGGGACGTGCAAAAACATGCCGCAAAAATCCTAGAAATTGATATATCCAACTTATAGGGAATAATATATAAGCTATAATATTTCGCTTTTGCCAAAATTTAGGATATAGAAGTTTAATCATACTAAAAAATTATGTTTCTTCGTATCATTATACACTTCTTTTAAAATTATTTTAAATAAAAAAGCCCCCTTTTTTCAAAGAGGACTTTTTCTAAAAAATATATAAGCAGTAGTTTATATAATCAATTCAGCCTCATTTGGTGACAGGCGTGAGGAGCGACGCCTATAATAATAGGCGAGCCGACGAACAACGAAGCACCAATTGAGGATCAATTGATTATACTAGAAGTTTAGGCGGACTTTAACAGTACCCTGGTGCGAAATAAACTTTTTTGCAATGTTTAAATCGTAACCGATTCCGTATTCCATTTTAGTATCTGGTCTTATTGTTCCACTTAAACCTAGATTGTAAGTTGTTCTGGCTGTTTTATCTGATGGAGTAATATATGGATTTACTTGTCCTTCTAACTGATACTGTGTTTTAGATAATCTACCACCTATTTTCTGAATCACAAAAGCGTGAGCTTCTGGATATACTATAAGATCGGCTAGATTTATGGTGTAACCCATTAATTTAGCACCGCCTATGAAATCAGTTCTATCGCTAAACTTACTATAAACTTGTCTGTTTGCAAATGTTGTACCGCTTTCTTTATAGCTTTCATCTGATGATTTTAAGTAACTAAGACCCGCCATTGGAGTGACTAATAAACCATCCATTAAACTAGCATCATAACCTACCATAAAATTACCACCAAATGTCATATTGCTATAATTAGCAGAAGCAATTTGGGTACTTCTATTTCCGTTCTTATCGAATACATAACGCTGGCTTCTATTCTTTACCTGGTTTACGCTTAATATTGCATTACCATGGACAAAGAAGTTAGCAACAAGTTGCTGTGCACCATATAGAGAGAATGATAAGCTATCAATAGTGGTTTTGTCACCTCTTTTATAATTTTGGTGTTTTACATCAGTTTTAGCAAGACCAATAGCAGCACCTATCATTAAATTATCATTAGCTAGAGTATCTAAACCGATTACAGTACCAACAGTTTTAGCTTTGTAACCTGCTACACCACCTTTCTCACTTTGATGCGTATCTACATATAAAGGTTTAAACCATACACCATAAGCTACATTGTCAATAGGTTCATCACCCGCAGCGACACCGCCTTCACTTGATGCCATTTTATCACTTTCAGGATTACAAAGATATCTAAGCTCATCTAATCTATAACCAATTAAACCCTGCTCTTCTTTCGCTACATTTATGTTTATATTATTAACAGATGTGCTTGTATCGGTAAGAGTAGCAGCAAACGACGTAGCTGCATCATTAGTATTCTGTGCTAAAAGGATATTGTTATATGCTTGTTCAGCATTACCAGTATTATTTGGATTTAAGAATGTTACAAGGTTATGACGTATAACTGGATTACCATTACCGCTAATATCATTATTAAGTATATTTTCTATATTATTGATATCAATGGTACGTGTTACTAATGCTTCAGTATTACCGCTTAAACCATAAATTACATAACGATTAGTTCCAACTACATTAGGATCAATACCATTATCAGCACTAATGTCACCTTGGATTAAAGTATAGGTTTTCGTACCGATAAAGTCTATACTCGCATTATCTTGTACCTTAATGGTTTTCAATCCTGCAATCTTAACTTCTGCTGCACCACTGATAACGATATTACCCATAACTTCATCTGATGTCAAAGTAGTAGAAATAGTCGTATCATTTCCCCATGTCGAAATACCATCAGTAAATCCTAAAACATTTGCACCAAGATTGATTTCACCGTTAATATTTACGCTACCATCTATAGCTACATCAGCACTACCTGAAACTTGTAATGCTGCTAAAGCGTTATCAGGATTAGGATTACCTTTTAACGTTACAAGAATACCCTTAGTATTAACAAATTGTAATGTACCTGTACCACCCGCAGCATTACCTTGGATAGAATCGGTAATATAATCATTGGCAATTTGCAAGGTAGAATTACCACCGATTGTAGTAGCACCATTAGAAATAACATCATCTGTGAATTTAACAGTAGTATTATTAGTTAATGTTATATTGTTAAATTTATTAGCAGCTGTACCAACAGTACCACTTACTATACTTGTTCTGCCACCATTAAAGTTAAATGAACCAGTGTTAACACCTGCAGTGGTAATTTCAGTAGCATATAAGTTAACGCCTTGACCAACGTTAAGAATAGTATCTGTATTAGTACCAGCTGGAGCAGCAAAATTAATTTCTGCAAGTGGGTTATCTGCACTACCCAAATTTGTACCAGCTACAAGATTTGTATTGTCAGCAACTACAGGTCTAAATATTATTGTACCTTGACCGCTAGCATTTGTGGTTTTGGTTATTAAATAGTTATTGTGAGCGAATAATGCTATTCCGTCATTTCCAAAAATTAAGTTACCAATAGCAGCATTACCAGCATTAAAATCAGTTGCAGATGAACCAATATTAAACTGTCCAAGTCTTACAGATGTTGAATAATTACCGATATCACCCTTAATAACTAAACCTTGCCCACTTGCTAAACCACTTGCATCTATAGAACCTTGCTGGTCGTTAGTTACAGCTATATTACTATTAATTTCTATATCACTTGCACTAGTTAGAGTTAATTGCTCATTAGCTCTAAAAGTTATAGCACTGCCATTAGCTAATAATTGAATATTATTACCGCCAAATGTTAAGTTATTACTATTTAAATCAATAGCTTTAAGATTTGTAATATTACCATTAAGAGTTATTCCTTTTGCATTAAGGGTAATAGCACCATTAACACCTCCATTACTAATAAAAGTAACATCTGAAGTAAAGCCATCTGTTTCAATTGAAACATTAGAATTTGTATTGGAAAAATTTATATTTAATAAACCAACATAACTACCAACTTCACCAGCAACAGCAAAATTTCCAGCAGCAACACCATTAGGTCCTAAAATAAGATTAGAGGCTTCATTCATCATCATGATAGTTAATTGCTTACTACCTACAACCCCTGCAACTCCAACAGTATTACCAGCAGTAGCAGTTCCTATTTGTAAAATAGGATTAATGCCATTATTATTGATAGTTACAGTATTATTAACATTACCTATTATCGTATTGCCTGTGCACTATATAAAAGGGAATCACCGTTCCCAACAGCAACAGCAGGAAGCCAATCTGTTCCAGTACCAAAACTTGCTGTTGGAACATTAACAGTTTTTTGAACACTAGCACCCATAGTGGAACTTGAGGCAGCCGCAATAAAAGCTGCTGTAGAAATTGTTTTTATCAACCTTTTTGAGATTAATCTTTTTAGAAAATTTGGTTTTTGATCCATGATTTTTTCCCATTTCTTAAGTTAAAATTTAGTATTTGGAATTAAACAAAAAAGCATATTTTCTAACGCAGAAAAAACTAAAGCTTGTTAAGGAATTCCTCTAAACTACCTGATTAACTATATTATAGGTAATAATCAATTACAAAGAAGCGTTATATTTTATTAATAAAGTTTTAACTAATGTAATATTTTTATCACGAAATTTAACTTAATAAATTATTAAACTTTATTGTTGTTAATAAAGCCTTCATGGGTAAAATTTATGATATTTTTTGTGGTTTTGGAGATGGGAAAAAGTTATTGCGAGAAAAATGATAATGATATATACCGCTAATGAATGCTATGCATTTTATTGGATTGCTTCGTTGGTTATTATATAACTTTCTTGCAATGACAAATCCTTTTTTAAAACTGCCTAGTACTATTGATTGCCATATGGTAGACGAAGTTTAATTTGGAAAAGAGCAAGGAGTTCACAAGACGAGGAGCGAAGCGTATACTTAATACGTGAGCACCACAGTACTTGTAGAACGACGTAGCCAATTTTTCAAATTAAACGAGTATACATTTATTCTTGGCTAAATATTAATAACTTAGCCCCACTTTCCCATTTTAGCATTTCATCATATCTAGTATGCCAAACACGCATAATTTCTTTTTCATATTCTATAATTTGCTCTTCTAGACCTTTAAAACTTTCTACCATTTGTCTAGCTCTGTATAATATCGTGTCATTAGCAATATCAAAAACTTTCTTCAAATGCTTATCTTGTTCTGCTTTATAATTTAAATGGGCTGCTCTACCAAGTTCGGCATCTCTATCCATTTTTTCGCTTCTTATTTGTATTTCAAAATTACGTTTAGAATATTGAAGTTGCATTATACTGTGAATAGATTGGTAACCATTACTTTTGGGTCTACAAATATAATCTTTGGTATGCAATAATGATAGATGCGGGGAATCCTTTATTATATCAAGAGTGTTATAGCATTGATCCTTAGACTTAACAATAATTCTGCATGCAATTAAATCTTTCAATTCATGAACCGCCACCTCTTTTCTTTTCATTTTTTTAAGAACAGAGTAAGGTTCTTTAAGACGCATAAATATCTTGTTCTCTATGTCGGCTTTATGCAAGTCCTCTTTAATTATATTAATTATATCGCAAACCAAGCACTTTTCTCCCACTTACTAAATAAATATACAAAAGAATTTCTTAACTTCAATTATTAGTAAATAGCTTATAATGCTTTCAAACTAAAGTTATAAGGCTATCATACCTAAATATTAAGAAAACTAATAAAATTAATTCTTTAACTAAAAATCAAAAAACATATTAATATTAAAAACAAGTTTTTTCAATATATTGTTTAATTAAATTTAACTTAAGTTAATAAAATAGTTTCCTTAAAGCAACTTATACGTGTTAGTTTAGTAGTAAATCAGCGAATTTATTTATAGATATTTTAGACACACTATCTAATACTTCAATCATATTTTCTAACTTACCAGTACATTCTAAAACTATATCTACTCCTGCTTCTAAAGCTTTTTTAGCAATATCTTTCATGTCGCCATTTAATGCTTTCATTTCTATTGCATCGGAAATAATAAGACCTTTATAGCCGATTTCATTTCTAATATATTTAATAACTTTTGGTGATAATGTAGCAGGATTATTAGCATCGATAGACTTGTAAACTATATGTGCCGTCATGGCAAGTTTAATTTTATTAAAAGTAGCTAACTCTTTAAATACTTTAAAATCTGTTTCATTTAACTCTTCTATGCTAGCGTTTACTTGTGGCAATTCTTTATGGCTGTCAGCTTTAGCTCTACCATGCCCCGGCATATGTTTTATACAACCTTGCACCTTTTCTTGCTGTAAACCTTCTAAAGCTGCTATACATAAAGGCACAACTATTTCAGGCTCTGTACCAAAACTTCTATTACCTATAACATCATGAGCTCCTTTATGGCTTATATCGCCTACCGGTGCAAAATCTAAATTAATACCAAGTGCTTTAAGTTCTTTACCTATATTACTGTAATTTTGTTTACATTTTTCTATTGCAATTTCTAACCCTTGATCTTTTGCTAAATCACCAAAATCTTTAGCAGGAGGTGCATTATAGAAAGTTGGTTTTGTAAGCCTTTGTACTCTACCACCCTCTTGATCTATAGCAATAATAGAATTTTCCCCCAATATTTCTTTTATATCAGTGATAAGCTGAGCAAGGGCTTCTTTATTTTGCTTTCCTTTTTCATCTGTTTTGATATTTCGTGCAAATAAAGCTATCCCTAGCGGACTATGCTCATGTAACAATGCTTTTTCTCTATCAGTTAATTTAGTATCTGATATGCCTATAATTACAGGTTTTACAGCTTTCTCTAAAGTCATAGTTGCTTAGAATATAAAATTTGTAATACTATACACACGATCTAAAATCATCGGCAAGGATTTTTTTTATTTGGAGGGATAAATTATTGAAATTAATAAGCAGTATATCTATTTTATCATTAATATTAACATTTGGAAAGGAACTAGAAATATTTTGATCAATGTTTAAGTGCTTTTGAAATAATTCAAAATCATTCGCAGTGTAATATTTACTATTTTTTATTTTGTAATTAGATAAGCCTAGAATTTTTGTTTCTAAATACCTTAACTGGTATAAAGCAATGTTTAAAAGCTTGGTTATTTCGCTAGCTGAATAATATTTTTTTTAGTCATTTTCATTAATCAAAGCTTTTAACTTAGCAGAGGGGACAAAACGTAATATATTTTTCGGCTCTATAGTGATTTGAGATTTTGTATGAAAATTTATTCCAGGACGAGAATTTTTATGCTTAACTTCAAAGCTACCGAAGTTTTTTAAAATTAATTTTTGCTCTTTTGCGATATCTAAAATATTAGTAAAAACTGCATTAACTACCTCTTCGCATAAGCTTTTTGAAAAGCCTAATTCAGCGTTTAACATAAAAGCAATTTTCTTTAGTAATAGTCATAGCATACGAATCAATTATATGAGTGTAATTAGCTGGTTTTTATGCCATTCCTGCGTAGAGATTATTTCTCGCTGTCACCCCGTGGCGGTAAGTCGTCATTGCGAGCGACTGCAAGGAGCGTGACAATCCAGAAAAATAATAAAAAATGCTATAAGTTAGCATTTTTTAACTGGATCCCGCTACAAGCTCGCAGGATGACAACTGGAAAATTGATCCATGCGGGCAATGCCCCCCGTGGCTTGGGAACGAGGTCCAGCTAAAAATACATTACTTATGATTTTGCTTTTTCTTCGTTGTGTTCGTTAATATTTTTATTTAACGCATCTAATTTATCAATAATAGCTTGACGCATTTGCTCTTGTTGTTTAGTACCAGCTTTTTTATATTCTTCGATTTTTTCATTAGCATCATCTAAAGCTTTTTGTAGCTCTTTACCTTTTTCATCTTTTATTTCTGCAATAGTTTGTGACATTTGATTATAAGTATCACTTAAAGTTTGATTAAACTTTTCGCTACCATTTTTTGCTAAATCTTTTAAATTTTCTTTTAGCTCTTCTAATTTTTGAGCAATTGTTTTTGTTTGTTCCTGAGCTACTTCTTGTGCTTGTATTTCACTTTTTGTAGCATCATCAGCAAAAGCATTAGGGGTTACTAATAATGTAGCAGCAGTTGCAAATGTTACTAAAATTTTTTTCATGATATTCTCCGATCATTAATGTTATTGTTTATATTATATCATTTAAATTTCTTACTATTTTTTTAAATAGTTAATAAAAATTAAACCTAGATATTTTGTATTTACATAATAAATAATCCGATAAAAAAAGCAATATGATAAAAAATAATTTTAAAAACGCATATTTTAATATAAGATGATTAACTAAGTTAAGTCCTCTGAACTTAATAATTAAACATGGAAATTTTATGACATTAGAAATAGGGAAAAAAGCTCATGATTTCTCTTTACATATAGGCAAAGAGAAAGTAATTAAATTATCTGATTTAAAAGGCAAATTTGTGGTGCTATATTTTTACCCAAAAGATGACACACCGGGGTGTACTTTAGAAGCACAAGATTTCAACAAGTTAAAACCAGAATTCGATAAGCTTAATGCAGTAATTATCGGGGTTTCAAAAGATAAACTCGACTCTCATGATAAGTTTAAAGAAAAATATTGTTTAGAATTTGATTTAGCTTCAGATGCAAATTCAAATTTATGCGAACAATATGGGGTATGGGTAGAGAAATCAATGTTTGGTAAAAAATATATGGGCATAGATAGAGCAACTTTCTTACTTGATAAGGAAAGCGTTGTTAGGCATATTTGGCGTTCTGTCAACGCTAAAGGACATGCTCAGGAAGTATTAGACAAACTGAAATCATTGCAATAAACTAGGATTAGTTAGCTAGACCCCGTGAATAAATCACGGGGTGACAATAATTACTCAATTTCACTTACTTATCTCTGCGGTTCGTCTAAATGATTTTTTTCATAATTTTCATGCCGCATTTGTGCTTCAATACATAATGTAGCTATTGGTCGTGCTTCTAACCTTTTTATACCTATAGGATCGCCTGTTTCTTCACAATAACCATATTCACCCTCTTCAATACGCTTTAATGCTTGCTCTATTTTTTCACATAACTTACGATATCTGTCTCTAGTACGAAGTTCGAAAGCAGTTTCTGTTTCAGTAGTAGCACGATCATTAGGGTCTGATTCATTCCAATTTTCTTCTTTTAGATAATTTAAAGTTTCTTGAGATTCACTTAGTAAAGAATTTTTCCACTTTAAAAGTTTTTGCCTAAAATATTCTAAGTGATTTTTACACATATATTCTTCGTCTTTAGACGGCTTATATTCTT
The DNA here is from genome assembly GCF_000012385.1 of Rickettsia bellii RML369-C. Lineage (NCBI taxonomy): Bacteria > Pseudomonadati > Pseudomonadota > Alphaproteobacteria > Rickettsiales > Rickettsiaceae > Rickettsia > Rickettsia bellii. The sequence continues at coordinate 209,815 of NC_007940.1, read as the reverse complement.
CAGGCAATGTAGTAATTTTAAACATATTCATAAATCTCAATATTATCTATTTAGTACCTATACTTATAAGGTTTTAAATTAATATAATATATAACTTAAAATTAACACAAGAAGATTATTAATATTAAATAACATTTTATTTTTTGATTGGATGTGCGGTAACATATGCCGTTTCTAAATGCTTTATACTTGTTTTTGTATAGCTTTGTGTAGTTGATAAACTTTTATGTCCTAATAGCTCTTGAATAGAGCGTAAATCTGCTCCATTTTCTAGTAAATGCGAGGCAAAACTATGCCTAAATGAATGAGCACTTAAATATTCAGGTAAGCCATAAAAGCGTTTCAACTTAATTAACTCACGGTTAAATACAGGAGGTTGCAATTTTTTACCTTGCTTCCCTCTAAATATTGGTTCATCATCTTTCAATTCATATGGTAATTTTTCTAAATATTCTGTGATCAAATTTCTAGCAATAGCAAGCCAAGGAATTACCCTCTCTTTACTTCCTTTACCCATTATTTTTATAAATTCTAAATTTTGTAAATGAAGCTTTGTAATCGATAATGCTTCAGATATTCGTAAACCTGAAGCATATATAAGAACAAGTAATGCTTTATTTCTAATTTCTATCCACTGACTATTTCCATATTCTTCAATATGATCAAGTGATATATTTACCTCTTCTTCAGATAAGGCTTTTGGCAGTAATTTACTTTTTTTGGGAGATTTAATAGAAAAAACCACATGATTATGTAATTCAGCCGTCTTTTCTAAAAATTTATAAAAATTCTTTATGGCAGATAAACCACGGGCAATTGATGAAGTAACAAAATTATCACATTTTCTTTTAGCAAGCCAACTTCGCATTAATCTTATATCTGCTGCCTTAATATAATCCATTGTGACGATATCCGAATTATAATAATTCATGAACTCAAGGAAATGTTTAAGATCATTATTATAGGAAATCAGGGTATGATTAGAGTAATTTTTTTGCAAGCTGAGGTATTTTTGCCACTTAATTATTAATTCTTGTATTTGTGTATCTAACATTTATAAAGCTTAATTAATTTTAATATTAACTTACCATCTAACAATTATTGACTCGTAATTTTATAAATGTTAGCATGGACTAATGGGTTAAGGGTTCTTAACAAACCCACAAAACACACAGTCACTTATATTTTACAAAGTTTAATTTATTTTTAGGAGAAAAATAATGTTAAATAATACACAATTTTTAGATTTTATGAAATCTTATATGAATCCTGAACTTTATATGAGTTCTTTAAAAAATATGCCTAATATAGATTTTTCATCTACCACCGGAACAATGCAAAGAGCTTTAAATATTTTAGTAACAACAAATCAAATAGCTACTGAAAGCATGCAAAATTTGCTTAAGAAAAACTCCGAAATGATACAACATAATGTTAATACCATTTTGAATTCTACTAAAGAAGCAATGGGTACTAATGATTTTAAGCAAGCTAGCGATTGTCACCAAAAATGTTTCAAATCTATTTATGAAACATCTATGAATAACGCTAAAGAAATTGCAAATATTTCCTATGAATCTTCAGCAAAAATACTAGAAGCAGTAAATAAGAATATTTCTGAAAATGTTCATCAAGCTTCTTCTAATATGCAAAATATGGCACAACAAGCACAAAAAAACGTATTTAATAAGAAAACTGTTTAGGTCTTGGCAGTCTATCCCAAATCATGCGGGTCAACTCCAGCCTTGTCATCCCGTGGCTTGTCCACGGGATCCAGTCGTTATATAACAATCCTATCCATTTCTTGCTTTTCTACTGAGCCAGTTTTGTAGATAAGAATCTGCAAGCTCAGCATCTTCTATAACGATTACATTTTCTGCATTACGTTTATCAGCAGCGGCAGTAAAATTAAATGAACCGGTTATTACTTTCTTTTTATCGATAATTATAACTTTATTATGAGCAATACCCGGAACTTTATCTATACCTACCTCAATTTTTGCTCGTTGTAATTCGTGTAATTTAGAAAATTTTTGCTTTAAATTACTACGATCAAGTAAGATCTTAACTTGCACACCACGTGCTTGAGCATCAATTAAAGCCGCAGTAATTAACGAATCGCTCATACCATATGCATGCATGTAAATAGACTCTCTAGCCGTATCAATCTGATCTGCTATAAATTTAGTGCAACCTGATGGGGGAGTAAAACATGTACTAACTTTACTTCTAGAAAGCTGCGAAATATTGTAATGCTTTATTTTTGGAGGCGGTGTATGCGATATTTTGAACTGATTTATTAGATCAGTTCCATAATCTGAATATCCTAAAACACCTATTGCTATGCCTAAAATAAAGGCAATAAATATTTCCGTAAATTTTTTATTTTTTCTCTTCACAAACTTTTTTATTTTTTAACGTAACTTCCTGGTGCTTCTTCAATTGCTATTAAATTTTTATAATCTAAAGATTTTACTAGTTCAGTATTATTTTTGATAAGCCAATTAAGCCAGCAATCCCACCATGAACCTTTATGTTCCGTAGCTTTCAAAAGCCATTCTCTACTATTTAAACTTAAATCATCATTAAGTCTATAATTATATTTAGTAGTTTTTGGAGGATTAACCACTCCTGCTACATGCCCTGAATCAGTTAAGCAAAAAATCTTATCACCATTTATTAATTTCATTCCATCATATATTGAACGCCAAGGTGCGATATGATCCTCCTTAGCTGCCACAAAGAAAGAATTACAATCAACTTTACCAAGATCTATCTTAGTTCCTAATACATCTAAAGTATTAGGCTCTTTTAATAAATTATTATAATAAGTATTTTGTAAATATTCTTGATACATTTTTGCCGGTAAATTTGTAGAATCAGCATTCCAATATAACAAATCAAAAGGCATAGGATTTTTGCCAAGTAAATAATTATTTACAAAAAATGTCCAAATTAAATCGTTAGCTCTTAGTAAACTAAAGGTATTTGATAAATATTTTCCATCAAAATATCCTTTCAAATCCATATCCTCTTTAATATACTTCATCGTATTTTCATTAAAAAATACTCCAAGCTCACCAGGACTAGTATAATCAAGCAAGGTGGTAAAGAACGTAGCACTATTAGTGCAATCTAGTTTTTTTACTTTTAAATATGCAAGAATAATGGCAAGAAACGTTCCGCCCATGCAATATCCAACGAAGTCAATTTTTTTAAAGCCAAGCTTTCTAATATATTCAATAGGTGCTAAAATCCCATATTGTAAATAATCATCAAAGCCTTTTTCTGCTAAAGATGAATCCGGATTAACCCATGAAATAAGGAAAACTTAAAAATTATTTTCTACTAAAAAAGATATTAATGAATTATGCGAGGATAAATCGAGAATATAATATTTATTTATGCAAGGGGGAATAATTAGTATCGGTATCTTATGCACTTTTGCTTTCGGCTCATAGCATATCAGTTGCATCAAATCATTTTGAAATATAACTTTTCCTTTTGTTGTTGCAATATTCTCACCAAGCTTAAAAGCTGATTTATCGGTAGTTCTAATATTTAATATATCACCTGAATTTTTTATATCTCTTAGAAAATTTTCAAGCCCTTGTACTAAATTCTGCCCCCCACTTTCCAAAGTTTCACGTAAAACTTTTGGATTACAAAAAGCAAAATTTGATGGCGAAAAAGCATCAATAAAATGCCTAGTTAAAAAATCTAAATGCTGCTTAAGGTCATCTGATAATTCATATTGATCGATATTTTTCTTAAGCCATTCAGCAGATAGTAGATAATATTGTTTAACAAAATCAAAATAAGCATTCTCTTCCCACAAAGAATCTTTAAATCTTTTATCACGATTATCCGGAGAAAATATAGCTTTTGCCGGGCTACCAACAAATTTCACAAAGGCATTCGTAGTAAGCTCTCTTAACTTTTCAATATACTGGGCATTAATACTACAAAATTTTTCAGGATTTGCCCAAAATTGTTCTACCATTAAGGTAGCGATAATTCTGTTCTTATCACTATTAATTAAATTTTGTGGTATTATACTACCCTTGCCCTGCATTAAATGCACGATCAGTTCTTGATATTTATCAGCTATTTCTTTGAAATTATTGATAATCGTTTCGTGTGGTATGTTGTACATAGTTCAGTTCCGGTGATGTTACTACGTCATTGCGAGGAGAAACTGTAAGTTTCGACGAAGCAATCTCAGGAATCTTATAACTCTATTTCATAAGATTGCCACGCTCCTTGCAGTCGCTCGCAATGACATATTATATCTCTAGACTATCCCACATATCATTTATCTTGTCGATAACTTCCTGATCCATTTCGATTTTTTTACCCCATTTTCTGTTTGTCTCAGGGTATATTTTATCTGTTGCATCTATTCCCATTTTGCTGCCAAGTCCTGACTCTGGTGATGCAAAATCTAAATAATCTATTGGAGAGTTTTCTATGAACGTTGTATCACGCTTTGGGTCAACTCTTGTTGAGATTGCCCAAATTACTTCCTGCAAGTTACGAATATCAATATCATCATCGACAACGATAATAAATTTGCTATACATGAATTGCCGTAAATAAGACCAAACACCAAGCATTATTCTTTTAGCATGACCAGGATAAGACTTTTTAATCGACACTACTGCAACCCTATATGAACAACCTTCAGGTGGCAGCCAAAAATCAACAATTTCCGGATATTGTTGCTGAATAAGAGGGATAAAAATCTCATTTAATGCTTCACCAAGTATTGATGGCTCATCTGGAGGTTTGCCTGTATAAGTACTCAAATATACAGGATTTTTTTTCATCGTTATTGCTGTTACAGTAAATACTGGAAACTCTTCAACATCATTGTAATATCCAGTATGGTCACCAAAAGGACCTTCGGGTAAATACTCATCTAGACTAACATACCCCTCAAGCACTATTTCACTATGTGCTGGAACTTTTAAATCAATGGTTTTACACTTTACCAGCTCTACTTTTTCATTACCAAGCAACCCAGCAAAATTATATTCCGAAATATTTTCTGGTATAGGCATTACTGCTGCCATAGTTACTGCCGGATTTGCCCCAATAACGATAGCAGCTGGAAAAGGCTCTCTTTTTGCTCCTTTCCAACGTTTGTGATGCTCTGCACCACCTCGCAGCTTAAGCCATCGCATCAATAATTTATTTTCCGAAATAACCTGCATTCTATATATGCCGAGATTATAATTATCAACCTTTTCATCGGTTGGTCCTTTAGTTACAACTATAGACCAAGTAATTAAAGGTGAAACATCAAGAGACCAACATTTTTGGATTGGTAATATATTAAGGTCAGGCTTGTCGATAATAATCTCATGGCAAGCGGCTTTTGAAACAGTTTTAGGCGACATAGCAAAGATACGCTTTGCTAGCGGTAACATCGATAATGTTTCTTTAAAAGATGATGGAGGTTGTGGTTGTTTAAGAAATGCAAGTAAAACTCCTAGCTCTCTTAATTCCTGAATATTCTGAAGCTTAAGCCCCATGCAAATACGATTGATACTAGCATAAAGGTTGGTTAAAACAGGTATTGTAGATTTACTGCCGTCAGATTTTATAACATTCTCAAAAAGTAAAGCAGGACCACCTTGCTCCAATGCTCTTCTGCTGATTTCAGTAATTTCTAGATCAGTTTTAACTTCAACAGAAATACGCTTTAATTCACCGTTTTTTTCTAACAATTTCAAAAACTCGGGTAAATCTCTAAAGCTCATATGTTGTTTTGTTATTGGATACTAATTGTCATACTGCGGCTTGACCGCAGTATCTTAGGATGCAGTCTGTGACATAAGACCCCGCAGTCAAGCTGCGGGGTGACACAACTCATTTACATAGTCTTCACTTTCATATCATTTTGCTTGATCGTATAGTTAATCAATTCATCAATTATAGAATTTTTAATAGTGTTTACTATATTTTTTTCTGAGTTGGTTCTAATATTTTTAGCTACCTGCTCATCTATATTTGTAGATTTAATATGGGCAAAATATAAGTCATCACCTACTTGAAATACAGGAGTATTAGCACCTATTTGAGTGTTAAAAATGGATAATAATATTTCAGGAGTTAGCATCTGATCATTTTCCATTTCTGATCTTATATAAGTCTTGTTACGTATTTTAGCATTTGATGTTTTATCTTCTGTATCAAAATTATCTTCTTTTGCTAAATCTTTCATAATTTTTATATTCAGATCGGCAAGATATTGCTTGATCCAAGTGCTATTTATCTGTTCCTTAATACTATCAAATTCAGGTATTTTTGCTGGATTTATAGATTTTAATTCAACAAGTACTAAATAGCTTTTATCTTCTGCCTCAATCGGATAAGATAACTCCCCCTCACTAAGCTCAAAAATACTATCGGCATTTTCGGCGATTATTTTGTCTTCGATCAAATCGGCATAGCTTATATTATTGATATTGTTAATAGGTAGTTCATATTTTTCCGCAATTTCAACTAAGCTAGAGCCAGCTGCAACATCATCTTCTAAATTTTTAGCAAGTTCCATATTTAGGATATCAATTTTTTGAGATTCTACTTGTTCACGTAACTGTTTTTGTACATCCTCAAAACTTTGTTCTCCAAATTCCTCTTTATTCTCATTATAAAATTCTAATAATTCTTCTTTAGTAACTTGGATTTTCTTTTGTAAGTTTTCAGTAGTAACTTTTATATATGAAAAGCTACGCTTCTCGGGTATTTCAAATGAAGATTTATTATTTTGATAAAAATCTTTTAATTCCTGATCAGAGGGAACTGGAATTTGTAAATCTTTTGGCTTGTTTTGTAGATTCATTTGTACTAATTCTACTTCTCTTTTTTCAGCCATATAATTTACTATGTTATCAGTCATAGCTTTCGGAACATAAAAGCTATCTAAAAAAGTACCGGCAAAAATATTTTTTAAAGCTTTTTCTTTAAAATTTACTAAATATTTTTCTTCATCTGTATAAGAATTTCTAAAATAAGTTTTAAAAAGTTTTATATCGAAAATTCCTTGATCATTTTTAAAAACCGGTGATTCTTTTACTAAATTTTTTACAGTATCATCGCTTATATCAAAATCATAATAGCTAACTAGATAATCTAAGATATTCTCAAAAACAAGCCTTTTTAAGATTCTATTATCTATATTTAATTGTGCTATTTCTTCTTCCGTTAGGCTTACTCCAACTTGTTTAGATATAGCGTTAATTTCTAAAGATTTTGCCCGCAGAAAATCTTCTTGCGATATGTTTTTCGCATGAGAAAAAGTTACGATATCGCCACCGCCTCTTCCATGTAATACATCTTTAATGCCAAAGCCAACAAAGGCAAAAACGATCATTGCGAATAAAACCCGCATTATAAAACTATCGGCAGTTTTTCTAATATTATTTAACATAATTTTTTATTTAAGATTCTTAATGTCATCTTGTACATTATAAAGCAAAAAAACCTACATAGTCAAACTATATAGGTTTTTTATTACGTATGTGTCATTCCGTATGGATCAGTTTTCCCGTCATTGTGAGGAAATTACGAAGTAACTTGTACGTACGCAATCTTAGGATGCTTGACAAGATTGCCACGTCGATACTTTGTATCTCCTCGCAATGACGGGGAAACTAATGCACACGAACAAGCCACCACGGGATGACAAAGGAAAAACTGATATATGCTGGCAATACTTTTTCACAATAACCACTCTTGAGTCGCACAATAGTATTTTTAGTAAGGAATAATCGAGAAATAAGGATGGTGACCCCTACGGGACTCGAACCCGTGTTCCCACCGTGAAAGGGTGGTGTCCTAACCGCTAGACGAAGGGGCCTTTAAGAAATGTTATTATTAATCTGTCATTCCCGCAAGGCATTGCCTGCGTGTATTAGCCCTATCTTTGTCATCCCATGAGCTTGTAGCGGAATCCAGTTAAAAATACTAATTTTAGTATTTTTCATTATTTTTTCTGGATGCCGTGGTCAAGCCACGGCATGACACCGAGGGTGTTTTCTGATCCACTTAAGCAAGCCTTACGGGCTAACAGATAATATAACAATGCACTTTAATTACAATAACTTCAAAGGTTTTATACAATATCTTTTTAAGTATTGCAAGCAAAATTATAGATTTACTTTAAGTTTAATACTACCTTGATGGCTATGATAACGTTTATTCAAATAATAGTTATAATCCAACGAAATAATCGTGTTCTTAACACTTCCTATAATTCCGCCACCTAAATTATAGGCTGTTTTTGCTTGTTTCGGTATTATATGGTTTTGCGTAAATTTATTACCTTGTATTTGAATAGTTCTATTTACTCTCTGAGTTTTTTCATTGAAATTATGCTCTATGGAACTATGTAGCGTAAGCCCTAAATTATTATTTTTTAAAGGTATTTTCGTTTTAGCACCGATAATTCCTGATAATATATTATTTTCTTTCGTTGCAAGAGCTATTTCTTGAATACTAATACCTGTTTCATTATATACACCATCTCGTGATTTTCCGTATCTTAAACCGATATTTGGCGTAATGACTATATTATTTGTAGCCAGATAATTATAATTGAGTAAAGCTTCTGCGTTATAGCTATGGTTACGATGTTTTACATTACTCTTAAATTTAGTATTATTAAATAAATAAGTAGTTTTATTTTTAATAAAGTTCTTAGAAGCAGAAACTAAACCTTGCAATACAAAATTTTTCGGTAATTCTTTTTGCCCATAGATAGAAACTATATGACTTTTAATAATTTCTTTATCATTATTATTGTTATTTTTAAACTTAAATACTGAATGAACGTTACTATAAGCGATACCTATAATATTATTATCGATCTCAACGTCAAAACCAACAGTACCACCTTTATTAATACCTCTATAGCCATTAATATTATTAACTCTACCTTGGTTATTAACACCGTACATAGTACGCATCCATAGACCTCTTTTAACTGGTGACTCTTCATCACCAGCTGCTATAGCAACGTTATTATCTTCATTAATTTTAACTACTGCAATAGAATCAAGTCTAGTAAAAATAGAATCTTTCGTCACTTTCTGAACAGTTTGAATTTGTTGATTAGTAGTAGGAGCAATTGCCGCAACACTCTTTTTTACTTCTTCTACTGCTTGCGGAAGAGGGATAGTTGTAATTGCATCAATCTTTTTAAGCGGTTTACTATATTCTAAATCTTCTTCTATACCTGAATCATAATCATCATCACTATCTATTAATTTTAAAAAGCTATCTTCATCCTTTTCGCCACTCTTTAACCTTAAGAAACTACGTTTATCATCACCATCTTTTAATTTTAAAGAATCATTTTTATTTTCTCTACCATCACTTAATGCTAAAAGACCATGCTTATCATCACTACCATCACTTAGCCCTAAGAACCTATCTTCTTCCTCTTTACCATCACTTACCCCTAACAAGCTATGTTCACTTTTTCCGCCATCACTTAGCCTTAATGAGCTAGGTTTATCCTCTCTACCATCACTTAGCCCTAAGAATCTATCTTCTTCCTCTTTACCATCACTTACTCCTAACAAGCTATATTCACTTTTTCCGCCATCACTTGATCCTGATGAGCTAGGTTTATCCTCTCTACCATCACTTAGCCCTAAGAATCTATCTTCTTCCTCTTTACCATCACTTACTCCTAACAATCTATGTTCACTCTTTCCACCATCAATTAATCCTGATGAACTAGGTTTATCCTCTCTACCATTACTTACTCCCAAGGAGCTATGTTCATTAGTTGATAATAATAGTTGATCAGAAGCATCTTCAGTTTTTGTGCCAATATTTGCGTTAGGTTGATCGTTTAAGCCTTTCGCTGCAGTTAGTGTTTCAAGTTCTGAATTTATATCTGCAGCTACCCTGTCAAACCCATCCATAATTTCTTTAAATTCTGTTTTTAATTTGGGGTCTATATTTTCTCTATCTGTCTTAGATTCATTGTTTAAGCTTTCAGCTTCAACTAATTTTTCAAATTCTACGCTTAAGTCTTCTTTACTACCAACTAGATCACTAATGCTATGAACTGAAGCATATTTCTTTAACGGTGTTGCACTATATCCTTGAGCCTTTATTTCTACATCACTATCTGATGAATTACTAGAGCTAGGAGTTGAACCTAAATCCTCTATATGTTGTCGTAACTGTGATTCTTGGGCTAAGTCCTGAAGTAATTGTGACTTTTCATGGTCTAATCTTTTGCGGCGTAATTCATGATATTTTGTTTCAATATCTAGCTCATCATGTTTTCGTAGTGAGGCAAATTTCTCTTCAAGTGCTAAATATTCTAAATTAGATGATGCTGGACTTTGTATATCATTACTTTTTCTACTATCTTCTTTGTAATTTTCAAATGCTTCTTCAACTAATTTTATATCATTATCATATTGTTTTAATAATGCCTCAGCTGCTTTTATTTGCCTGTTTTCATCACCATTTAAATCTTTTCTTTCTTTATTTTCTTTGCTCCCATACTGCTTTAGCTTCGTCTTTTTTCTTATTTAAATCTTTAAGTAATCTATCAAACAATACTGGACGCTTATTACTATTAGCACTATTAATTCTATGTAATGAGTACTCAATATTTTGATGTCCTAAAAGAGCTAAATTATTTTTTGGAACAATATGCGTATCCTCTTTATTAGCTGTAATAAATCCTACATTCGTCTTTATCTTATCTTGGTATCCATTTATTCTGCTTTCAATTTGTTTTGCTTCAGCAAGTTTTTCCTCAATTCGCCTATTATAGCTTGTTTCATTTTGTGGCTTGTTAACTAGCTTTAATCTTAATATATTTAATTCTTGAATTATATTTTCTAAGTTTTTTTGCTCTTTTTTTATACTTGCTAAACTTGTATCAATTAATTTTTGCTGAGAAAAACTAGGTGTTTTTTGTAGGTTTTTTATTAGTCCTCCTACTTCCATATATGTTTCAACCAATGGCAACATACGTACATTTAAATCTGCTTGAGTAAACGTAGGATGTTGTTTTGACTGATCTTCTTTTTGAGGCTGCACATCTACAACTGGATCTGGAAATACTTCTATATAGTCCTGTACTGAGGGCGGGTTTGGTTTTAAATATCCTCCTGAATCATACTTGCTATTATCTACAATCTTTTGCACTCTAGGTGTTACAGGAATGCTTACATTATTAGTGTTATTTTTATTTCGAGCAGGTGGTTGCGGTGGAAAAGTAATTTGTCCTATTTCAGTTTTTATTTCTCCAGAAATCCTTTCTACTTTCTCATAATATTTCTTTATATCATTATGATTTGGCTTTTCCTTAGCCAGTTCTCCTATTATTTTTAGTTTTAAGTTTTCTTGTTTTTTTCTATTTCTAATAATTTCTTTTCTGCTACAGTTTTATCTTTGTGCGATCCTATTCGTCCTATCCCTTCTCTTGTAGTCTCTAAAGATTCTGGATTTTGATTTAATATTTTTTTTATTTTTTCTAATTGGTTTAAATCATCTTGAACCTGTTGTCCACTCTCTTGGTTATTTAATAATACTCTTTTCTTTTCTATCTCCGTTCCTAATGCAACCATTAATAGATTTTTTTGTATCCGTGCCTCTTCTATATTATTTTTTTTCTTTGCTGCTGCATATGCTTCAGCTGCCTGTCTTCTTCGTACTTCTTTTGCTTTTCTTTGTGCTTCCCTATCAACTTTAACTTTTTCTATTCTTTCGTTATTATCTTGCTCTATCTGTGCTTGATATTCTGCACTTTTTCTTTTTACTTCATCCGCAGTTGCTTTATTTTTATCAGCTACACCCTGCCTAGCAGCCTTAGTTCTTTGTAATTGTTCTTGAGATTTTGTAAGCTTTGGCTCTTCCGCTGATGTATTATCATCTTTTTTACCTTTACCAAAAAGACGAGAAAATACTCCAAGTTTTTTAGGCGTGCTAGCCTGTGCAGGATTAAAATCACTTTGTGAGTTTGGTTCTTGTTGTACAGTCGATGTATCAAAACCAGATGATATCATTGGTTCTGGTTCTAATTTTAATTTATTAAATGACGTTTCTATATCTGAATATGCTTTTTCTACTTTTTTCTCAGACTTTTTTAATTCTTTAACAAGCTTTTTTATCTTATTTTCTTCTCTTGAACTGCTATCTGCTTTTTTTAGCTCTATTATTTGCTCTTCTATATTAGCTGCATCTAATATGGCTTTTTGTTTTTTGGATAAACTGCTTTTTGCTTGTTTTAATGACTTTTTATTATTTCCCTGTGACTGTTCAATAGCACTATCTATTTTGTCCATCTTCGTTTGAACATCTTTCCTCAAAGCCATATACTTATATTCCATTTGATCAAACGAAGTACTTAGAGTTGAAAGAAGCGTGTTATTAGCTGTTACAAATGTTTCATTCGTTGAATCATTAGAAGAATTATTTTGTGTTTGTTGGTTAGAAACTTTTGTGTCTAAATCAAGAACAGATTTTGTTTCTGGAGTATAATTATTTGATATAGCAGGCTTTTCTACATTTGGATTTTTAAAGAAATTTTCAAAATCTTTATCAGCTTCTTTATTTTGAATTTCTGGATTAGCTACATGTTTTTTATTTCCTTTTGTCCTAGAAGGTCTTCTTTTTAATTGGGATGCTAAATTCTTTTTATGTTCGTAACTCAATTTATATGGGTCTTCTGCTTCTGTCTGAGTATCATTTTCTACTGCATCAACGGTTTGATTAGCACTAAGTTGTGACAACACACTGGTAAATTTTTTTTTATGTTCATCAGTAGGCTGTGCATATTCTAAGCTTGTTGCCATAGCGTCAGTAGTCGCAATTATTGCTGCTGCTGATATAGAAGCAAGTAAAGAATATTTTAAAAGTCTTAGTTTTTTTGCGGAATTATTTGTGGTCATTTTACTCATACTCTGAATACCTAAATTTAGTTATGCTTACCAAAGTTGCGTATAATAGTAATGTGGTTAATTTATTTTAATAATTTGATCTTGCTATTGAAAAAGGATCTCTGGGCGAGTATAATGTGTTTTTAGCTTATAATTGAAAATGCTAAATTATTTAAAAGCAACTTTTGAAGCCGAATATAACCATCTTAATTTATGGTATTTCGTTAGTTTCATCTGCGGAATTATAGTTTATTTTTCTTTAAATTTTGATTTTTCTTTTTCAACTATTGGGATTATTTTACTTGCTCTTTTAATATTATCTACTAGCAAAAGATATGGCATCATCATCAAGTTTATTTATGGTATTATTATTGCTTTTACGATTGGTTTATTAGTCGCAAAATACCGTACGGCAAGTGTGCATGGTCAAACCATTCATAAGCCTATAATTACGGTAGTTAGCGGCAAAATAGAATCTATCAAACCAACCATTATCGGAGGACAAGTAGTATTAAACGAAATAAAAATCGAGAAAATTAATCGTGATTTACAAAAGGTAAAAATTAGTATACCGAAAAAATATTTACAAAAAGTTAGAGTTAATGATTACATTGCTCTACTTGCTAAGCTTTATAAACCTCAAAATAGTATATTACCAGGCGGTTATGATTTCGGGTTTTATGCATATCTTGCTGATATAGGAGCAAATGGCTATGCGATGTCAGAACCTAAAATTATAGCACGCAATGAAACGACTATTGATAGCTTTATTTATAAAATACGTATTTTCATTTATAATAATTTAATAAACAAGCTTGGTAGTGATAAAGGAAATTTTGCAGCTGCGATATTACTTGGTGAGACGAAAGGCTTAAACAGACAAATCATGCAAGATATGCGGCAAAGCGGTATATCGCACGTATTATGCGTTTCAGGGCTACATTTGTCGCTAGTGGTAATGATTATTTTCACTACTACAAGGTTTTTGCTAAATCTATCGAATTATTTGGCGTATAATTATAATATAAAATTAGTTTCTGCTTACTGTGCATTAATCGGCAGCTTTGGATATTTAGAGCTAAGCGGGATGCAAATCGCAGCAACAAGAGCTTTTATTACAGCAGCAATTTTTATTTATGGTATTATTATCGGGCGTTCTGGTTTTCCTATTCGCTCTCTTGCTATTGCGGCGTTTATAATATTATCACTAAATCCCGAATATATTTTTCATCCAAGTTTTCAGCTATCTTTTATTGCAGTATTATCACTTGTGGCAGGTTATGAGTTTTATCTTAAAAATTCGTGGTTACTTGGAGAGAAAAAAGCATTTTTGGAGCAATAAAATTTTATGCTATATCAAATATTTATTCTAGTTTTTTAGCAAGCATCATTACTGCCCCCGTAGTAATAAATCAGTTTTTTATATTTTCCACTTATTCAGTACCAACAAATCTTATTGCTGTACCTGTAATGTCCTTTTTTCTGATGCCTCTTGCTTTACTATCTCTGCCTTTTACTATGATTGGGTTTGATAGTTACATTTTAAAAATTATAGGGTTTTTTATCGAAATAATAATTAGATCAGCCCACTATTTTAATAATTTACCTGGCTCAGTTTGGTATTTTGGCTATATTACAAATTTTAGTATTTTACTTTTTTTATTTGGATTTTTCTGGATTTGTATATGGAAAACTACGTGGCGATTATTTGGTCTTGCGATTATGGCAGTATCTTTTATATTTATGCTTTATTCGCCAAAGCCTGAATTAATATTTGATGCAAGTAACATGGCAATTGGGGTTAAAAATAAGCAAGGTAAGCTTGAAATTTATGCCGATAAGATGGCAACATTTAATAGGATTTATTGGGCTAATTGGTTTGGACAAAAAGATAGTATATTATTGCCTCTAAAAGATAATCTTTTCATAACTTATGGGCAAAGAATCATCTTTAATAAAAATAACTATTGCAAAGAAGCCGAAATTCATATCAATCTTAATCATAAAGCAAAATGCACGGGAAATCTGATGACTATTAATAGAGATTTTTTAAGCAAAAGTCCGGTTATACTTATATTTTGCAATTCTAAAAAATGTACTATAAAATCTAGTCATGCAAACTATCAATAAAATACTAAATATTCCTTCAAAAGGATATGAAAAAATCTTGAGTCTTCTTAATAAAAAAGGAGAAGCAAGATTAATTGGCGGCTCAGTTCGTGATGCTTTGCTTGGTAAAGAGAGCTATGATATTGATATAGCGACGAACTTACTACCAAATGAAGTAACAAGCATTTTATCCCAAGCTAAGATAAAAACTATCCCAACTGGCTTAAAATTTGGTACAATTACAGCTATTTTAGAAAAGGAACAGTTTCAAATTACAACTCTTCGGAAAGATATTGAATGTAACGGCAGACACGCTAAAGTAGTATTCACAAATGATTTTGCTGAAGATGCAGAAAGAAGAGACTTCACTATTAATGCTTTAAGCTATTGCCCTTTTAAAGGTAAAATATATGATTATTTCAATGGATTTGAAGATTTAAAGCAGCGAAAAGTAGTATTTATAAGAGCTGCTCACCAAAGAATTAAAGAAGATTATTTACGTATTTTACGATTTTTTCGTTTTTCTAGCTATTATGCCAATAGGCTTAATCCAGAAGGATTTAAAGCATGCGATGAACTAAAAAGCGGCTTAATGAGTTTATCACGAGAACGCATAAAAAGTGAATTTGATAGAATTATAGTTTCTAGTAATAGCCCTGAAGTTTTAAAAGCCATGTTTGAAATAGGGATTTTGGCATTGATATTTTCTATCCAAAATTATGAAATAAAAATTGCAGAGCAAGCCAAAAGCTTTAATCTAGAATTAAGTACTAGATATGCATTATTATTATATTATCAAAAAGATTTAAATTTAAAAAATTTTCTAGATTGGAAATTCTCAAAACATGAAACTATCCAAATATTATCAATATTAGATTTTATTCACAAAAATATAATCACTGAATTTGATATAAAAAAAATCTGGCTAGAACATAAAAATTATAAAGAATATCTATTAACAGCAAATATATTAGGGAAGATAGATTATTCACAAATAACAAAATTTATAAATATATATGATTCATTAGAACGACCTAAATTTCCAATAAACGGCAATGATTTACTGAATATGAATATAGAACAAAAAGAAATAGGCAAAAAACTAAATTACTTAAAAAAGATTTGGATAGATCAAGATTTTAAGCTTAGTAAGTTGGAACTAGTGTCATTCCTGCGAAAGCAGGAATCTAGTAATATATAAGTATATGTCATTCCGTGATTTATTCACGGAATCCAGTTAAAAATACTAATAAAATTAGTATTTTTTATTATTTTCTGGATTCCGTGGACAAGCCACGGAATGACAGGGGGAAATGATATACGCAACAAAGCTTTCATACGTAGGCGGGAATCCAGTCATTAATTAGGAATCAAAACTATGAAGTATAAAAATTTATTTTTTCTGGATTCCCGCCTATGCGGGAATGACATCGAAGTCATGCAACAACGTTGGATAAGCCACGGGATGACAATAGCCATACTCTACCTACTATTTTTCAGCTTTACTAGCTACGCTAAACCTAAAATAGTAACGAGCATTACTCCAATTGCAAGCATAGCTGCAATGCTGGTTAAAGATAAAGCGGAGATAGAGAGTTTAGCCATAAGTAACGGCTGCCCGCATCATTATAATTTAAAACCAAGTGATCTAGCAAAAGTCAAAAATGCCAATATCGCTATTTATATAGATGAAGAATTTGATGGGTTTGCTGAGAAGTTAATTAATAATCATGCTAACACCATTATAAAAATCAGCGATATTAAAGATTTAAAAATCATAAAAGATAATTGGCATATTTGGCTTGATCTTGATAACGTAAAAGTTTTACTACAGGAGTTTACTAAAATATTTAGTGAAAAATTTCCTGAATTACAACAAGATATTAATAATAATCTTGAGCTAGCAATGAAAGAATTACAAGATTTGCAAGAAGCTAAAAATAACGAATTTGCTAATATAAAGGATGTGATTTTATTAAGCGACAGTAGCGAGTATTTTTTTATTGATACAAATATCCGTACGACAAAATTATATAGCGACAGCCAAAAAAGCTTAAGATATTTCAGTAAATTAGACTCTTTAATTAAAGAGTCTAATAATAAATGTCTTGTTTTAAGTACTGAGCAAAATCCAAACTTATATAACAAATTAAATGTTAAAACAGTAATACTAAATAGTGAAAACTGGGATATCAAAAATATTGATTCCGGAAGCTACCGGAATCAATATTTACAGATGATTAACCAAGTTAAATGGTGTTTGTAAATATTAAATGCGTAATATCTAAAAACAGAAAAACTAAATTTCTTGAATTTTTAATTAATTAGTGCTAAATTGAAACTGTTGAATTCAATTAGGCAATATTTAAAATGTATCAACGTTTTATACAAGGAGTTTTAGAAAAATTTTCTAAATTTTACCCAGTTTTAGGTATTACTGGACCAAGACAATCAGGGAAAACTACTCTTGCAAAAATATTATTTCCTCATTTACCTTATGTATCGTTAGAAAACCTAGACACTAGAATTCAAGCACAACAAGATTTACGCTCATTTTTGGCTAATTATCAAAATGGAGCTATTTTTGATGAAGTTCAACATGTTCCAGAACTTTTATCATATCTGCAAGGTGTAGTAGATGAATCATCCCAAAAAGGACGATATGTAATTACAGGCTCTCAAAATTTTAGTTTAAGTCACCATATATCGCAATCTCTTTCTGGTCGTATAGGTATGGTTACTCTTTTACCTCTTAGCTTATCAGAACTAAAAGAAGCAGAAAATCCTTTAGCTAGTATATTTAAAGGTGGATATCCATTATTGCATAATTTAAATATGCATCCTTTAGATTTTTACCCAAGCTATATTCAAACCTATATTGAACGTGATGTACGTCAATTAAAAAATATTGAAAATTTTAATCGATTTCAAACTTTTTTAAAATTATGTGCTGGAAGAATTGGACAGATTGTAAATTTTTCATCACTTGCTTTAGATTGTGGTATTTCTCATACAACAGCCCGTCAATGGCTTGGCATACTGGAAGCAAGCTATATTATTTTTTTTCTTCAACCATTTTATAAAAATTTTAATAAACGTCTTATTAAAATGCCGAAATTGTATTTTTACGATACAGGTATTGCCTGCACATTACTAGGACTTGAAAAAGAACAACAATTAGAAACACATTATCTTAAAGGAGCACTTTATGAAAATTTAGTAATATTAGAGCTGTTGAAAGGACGTTTGAATTTAGGATTACCGGCAAATTTTTATTTTTGGAAAGATAAGAGCGGTCATGAAATAGATTTTGTTGCAGAGTGGGGTGGAACAATAAAAGCTGTTGAAATTAAATTTAATTCAACTTTCCAACCTGATTATGTAAAAAATCTAAACTATTTTTATAAACTCGATCCAAATATTGAAAGTTACTTGGTTTATAATGGAATACAAGAAGGTAAATTTTTAAATACCTCTCTAATTCCTCTAAAACAGATTGATAAAATATTAAAATAATCCTAATAAATATTAGTACCAAATTCCTAAGATTGCCGCATCAATACTATGCATCTAACAAACTATATCACTTTAAATATTGCTTTAGATACCTACCTGTATGGCTTTCAGAACAAGCAGCAATATCGGCAGGGGTGCCATGTACCACTATCTTACCGCCTTTATCACCACCCTCAGGACCAACATCGATAATATAATCAGCTGTTTTTATCACATCTAGATTATGCTCGATAACTAAAACAGTATTACCCATATCAACAAGCTTATGCAGCACTTTTAACAATTTATTGATATCGTCAATGTGCAATCCTGTAGTCGGCTCATCTAGTATGTAAAGAGTTTTACCGGTTGAACGCCTTGATAGCTCTTTAGCAAGTTTAACACGCTGTGCTTCCCCTCCGGAAAGAGTAGTTGCTGATTGACCGATTTTAATATAGCCAAGCCCTACTTCATTTAAGGTAATAAGTTTTTCATAGATTAATGGGATTTTTTCAAAGAATTGCATTGCATCTTCTACTGTCATCATTAATATATCAGCAATAGATTTACCTTTATATTTTATCTCTAAAGTTTCTCTATTATATCTATGACCGTTACAAATGTCGCATTTTACATATACGTCAGGCAAGAAGTGCATTTCTATCTTAATTAGCCCATCACCTTGACATGCCTCACATCTACCGCCCTTAACGTTAAATGAAAACCTACCAACCTTATAACCTCTGGCTTTTGACTCAGGCAGTTCTACAAACCAGTCTCTAATATGAGTAAATGCACCGGTATAAGTTGCAGGGTTAGAACGTGGAGTTCTACCAATTGGTGACTGATTAATATCAATAATTTTATCTATATATTCAAGTCCTTTTAATTTTTGGTATTTTCCTGGAAATACTTTTGCTGTAGGCTCTAGATGCTTTAAAGCAGCCTTATATAAAGTATGGATCATCAAACTTGATTTTCCGCTTCCTGATACCCCTGTTATAGCAGTAAATGTACCGAGCGGGATTTTTATATCGACATTATCTAAATTATTAGAAACAGCTCCAATAAGCTCTATTGCTCTATTATCATGTCCTGTTCGTGTTTGCGTTGGCACTTTAATTGTTTGACGACCGCTTAAATATCTTCCTGTAATACTTTCTTCAAAATTCTTTATTTCTTCGGCATTACCCTCAGCAATAACCCGACCACCATGAATACCAGCACCCGGACCTATATCGATAATATGATCAGCCTCATACATTGTTTCTTCGTCATGCTCAACCACTAAAACAGTATTACCAAGATCTCTTAGCCTTTTTAGTGTTTCAATTAATCTAGTATTATCACGTTGATGCAAACCAATAGATGGTTCGTCAAGTACGTATAAAACACCGCTTAAACCCGATCCTATTTGTGAAGCAAGACGGATACGCTGACTTTCTCCTCCTGATAAAGTGCCAGATTCTCGTGACAATGTTAGGTAATCAAGCCCAACATTCATCAAAAATTTTAGTCTTTCATTAATTTCTTTAAGGATACGTTCAGCGATAAATAATTGTTTTTTATTTAATTTTTGTTCTAGATGAGCAAACCATTGTTGCAGTGTTGCAATACTCATATCTGCTACTTCACCTATATGAATATTTACTATTTTAACACATAAAGCTTCATCTTTTAGCCTATAGCCATTACAAGCCGTACATTTATGTTCGGACTTAAATTTAGCTAACTCTTCCTTGATTAAAACCGATTCTATAGTACGATCTTTTTCTTGCAAGCTCGGTATTATTCCAGCGAATGGCTGATGAATTACTTGTGTTTTAGAACCATCATGAAACTCAAATCTTATCGCTTCTTCTCCAGAACCTTCAAATAAAATTGTTTTAATATTATCAGATAAAGCTGAAAAAGGTGATTCTATAGAAAATCTATAATGCTCAGCAAGTGCTTTTAATGTCTCTAGGATAAATTTTGAGGACGTACTGCCCCACGGCACTATTGCACCATCTTTAATGGATATTCTATGATCTGGTACAATTAAATCACGATCGAAGAAAAACTCTTTACCAATCCCCTCACATTTAGGACATGCACCAAAAGGACTATTGAAAGAAAATATTCTTGGTTCAATTTCTGTAAGCTGAAATCCTGATACTGGACAAGAATATTTTTCGGAAAAAGTTATACGCTGATTTTTTTCGTATTCAGTATTAGCTGCCGTTGGTAATTCTACGATTTCTAGGTAGGTAATGCCATCAGCAAGATTTAATGAACTCTCTAAACTATCAGCTAGCCTATTGCCTAAATTCTCATCTAAAACTATTCTGTCAACAATTACTTCAATATTATGTTTTTTATTTTTATCAAGCTTCGGCAAATCATCTATTTCACAAGTTTCCCCATTAACAATTAACTTCTGAAATCCTTGCTTTTTCAGATTCATAATCTCACGTTTGAATTCCCCTTTATGTCCTCTGACAATCGGAGCTAGTAAATATATCTTCGTACCTTGTGGTAATTCATTTATTATATCTACCATTTCAGAAACAGTTTGACTATGTATAGGAAGACCCGTTGCCGGAGAATAAGGAATCCCAACCCTTGCATATAATAACCTTAGATAATCGTAAATCTCGGTTATAGTTCCAACTGTAGAACGGGGATTCTTAGAAGTAGTTTTCTGATCAATCGCAATAGCTGGCGATAATCCAGAAATAGACTCAACATTCGGTTTATTTTGCAAATGCAAAAATTGCCTTGCATATGAAGATAAGCTCTCAACATATCTTCTTTGACCCTCTGCATAAATCGTATCAAACGCTAAGGAAGATTTACCCGAACCGCTAAGACCAGTTATAACGACAAATTTATTCCTTGGAATATCAACATTTATATTCTTTAGATTGTGCTCTTTAGCACCACGTACCTTGATATATTCTTGGTTCATATCACTCTTACTGAAAAATTTTAGGATATTTTAAAAAAACTGTAGTATTATAGGCTCTTTTATTTTATTATTGCAATAATAATATTTTTAAAATAGGTAATCTATGGCAGGTAGCTTAAATAAAGTGACATTAATAGGCAATTTAGGACGTGATCCTGAAATTAGAACTACGGGGGAAGGAAAGGAAATAGCGAATCTTTCTTTAGCCACCACCGACATTTGGAAAGACCGTGTTACCGGTGAAAAAAAAGAAAAGACCGAATGGCATAGAGTAGTGATATTTAACGAAGGGTTAGTATCTGTTGTAAAAAACTACGTTAAAAAAGGTAGTAAATTATATATTGAAGGCTCGTTACAAACTCGTAAATGGAATGATAGTTCAGGTGTGGAAAAATATACTACAGAAATCGTATTACAAAATTTTAATTCACAATTAATATTATTGGATAGCAAAAATTCTACTAGTTCTAGTCTTCAAGATTCAGGTCATAGTGAATATAAACATTCCAAACCTTCTTTTGATCATAGCGACTTAGATGACGAAATACCGTTCTAATTATCGTAACGTCATTGCGAGGAAAAACTGGCTTTGTTGTATGGCTCTGATGTCATTCCTGCGAAAGCAGGAATCCAGTAATTAAAAAATACAATATAGTAAATCTTTAAAATTAAAAGATTAGGTTATCTCGCTTTTTCCTGGATCCCGTGGTCAAGCCACGGGATGACAATATAAAGCGTCTACCAATAACCATTAAATACATTATGAAAAATTTTATTTGGATAATATTTTTAGTTTCTGTTCTACTTTCTGGTTGTTCTACTACCCATGATGTGGCGAGTAGAGTGAAACATTCGCAAGATATAGCTAAACAAAATAATTTTCAGCAAAAACTTGTAAAAGGTGGTGATTTTATTCTTACGACTTATCAGCGTGTTACTGATCGTAATCAGCCTTTTGTATTTTACATTGAAGGGGATGGACATCTTGCAGATAGAGGCGTTAATTCTGACAACCCTACCCCTGTTAATCCAATGTTATTAAAGCTTGCTACAATCGATAAGCGACCGAATGTTGTTTATATAGCAAGACCTTGTCAATATACTCCTTTAGAGATGAATGCAAAATGCGTTAATGATTATTGGTTAGATAAAAGAATGAACCATGAAGTAGTAAATTCAATTAATGATGTCATAAATACTATTAATAACGGGCAGAAATTTAGCTTAGTTGGCTTTTCAGGTGGCGGCGGGCTTACAATATTAATCGCTAGCCAAAATAGTAATGTGAAAGATATTATAACGATTGCCGGTAATTTAGATACTGAGAAATTTGACAAGCACCATAATTATCGTGGTTATCTAACTAAATCATTAAATCCAATAAATTACGCAAAGCAAATCAGTCATATCCCTCAACTACATCTCTCAGGAGCAGATGACAAAAGAGTTCCAACTTTTATCGCAAAACTTTATATAAACGCTAGCTCATCTAATTGCGTCAAGCATAAGGTTTTCCCTAATATTACCCATACAAAAGGCTGGGATACAGTTTGGAATAGTATATTAAATATTCCGCTAAACTGTAATTAATACAATTTTGTTAGATTGCTACACTCATTTCATTCGGGCGTTGTTGCATGGCTCGAGAATTGTCTTATATGTCATTCCCGCTTTCACAGGAATCCAGTCAATTTTAATGTCACCCCGTGGCTTGACCACGGGGTCTTGTATCGCAAACTACGTCCTAAGATACCGCGATCAAGTTGCGGTATGACAAGGGAAAAACTGGTCTACGCAAGCAATGTCATGACGCCACTATTTTTGCTTATAGACAATCACCCGCATCTGGTGTATTGCTTTAAAGCCTAAATAAACTGCGATACGTTCTAGTATAATTTCTTGGTAAAAAGATATTTCTAAAGCTGTTGCATGATCTTCTGCTTGTATAAACAGCGTATTAATCTTTTGCTTTTTATTAGTATCAGCAATTATTTTCAAAGGTAATACCTTATCACTAAATTTAAATCCGACTATTTTACTCCAATTAATCATTATTTCAGGAAGCAAAGGATGCTGCCTTGCAAATATATGCCTAACTATTTTATGAACATCATCTTTAATTAGCTTCATCTTAATAAACTTTGGACAGTTAAAGTAATTACTGCTAAAGCAAGCATTATAGATATTATAGGTAAGTATAACGACAGTACGGATAATATCATCAAGAATACATTACAAATCGCTATAATCGATACTACCCGTTTATGAGATTTGCCTTTTTTGACAGCTTTTTGGAAAAAATGCTTTAAGTGAGGTTGCCAAATTTTTTCTTTGTTTACTAATCTAATTAATATAGTCAGTACCGCATCGGTTAAGTAATACAAGCTAGCGATAAAACAAGCTATAAATAAGTTAATATTTGTAGTCGCAAGCATCAACAAACAAAAACCTAGTAAGAAACCAAGGCTAATGCTGCCCACATCCCCTAAGAATATTTTTGCCGGCTGCCAATTAAATATTAAAAATCCAATAGAACAACCAAGTATAACAATATTCGTACTAAATATAAAATATGGATTAGCAAGTACCTGAAATTGTAGTAAACATAATATAAGTATAGTGCTTGATAGATGAATAGATTCTATACAACTCATGCCGTCTATACCATCCATAAAATTATATATATTAACGAATCCACTTAAAGCTATAATTAATGCAATAAAAATAAGATATATCGGTACATTAATATTAGCAGCAAAATCCAGAGAGATAAAAAGATAGATAGCAAAAGCAGAACAAATTAAATGAGTTATCAAGCGGATAAGTACCGGCACAGGTTTTAAATCATCTAAAAAAGAGACTGTCGCAATTACAAATAATGGCGGTAATATTTTTGCCGAGTTAGTAAGCAAACCGCTTGTTATATATTCAAAACTGCTTAAAGCAATCATTACAACAATTACAATAGCAAGACCACCGCCACGAGGAGTTACCTTATCATGAGAGCGACGACTACTAGGTATATCAACTAAACCAATTATCTTAAAATATTTGGTCAATATGTATGTTAATATAGTAGTTGCTATAAAAGAAAAAATAAATAATACAATATAGCTATTTATATTCATAGTAACATGTTAGATTTAAAGCTAAAATATTTATTATTACTGATAATTACATGATCATGCACTATAATATTTATTGTTTTACACATATCTACTATTATATTTGTCATATCAATACCGGCTTTTGAAGGATCAGGGCTACCACTTGGATGATTATGAACAAGTATAATATTACTCGCTTCATTAAACAACGCTCTTTTAATTATCTCTCGTGGGTATACAGCAGCCTGATCAATAGTTCCTTGGCTTAAAACTTCATCAGCAATCAAAATATTTTTTTTGTTCAAAAATAATACCCGAAATTGTTCAAGCCGCATATTACCCATATTAACTTTTAAATAATCAATCAAAGAACCCCATGAGGCAATAATATTTTTATTTATTATTTTTTGTTTTAATGCTCTATTTATTAATTCACGTACTATAGCAAAATTGATATATAAATTCTCATTAGTACCGCTAATACTAAGCAATCTTTCTTTATCAATATTGATTAAATCAGTAATACTATTAAAATTTTCCAGTAATTTTTTGGCTAGAGGCTTTACATCTTTACGAGGAATAGACGAAAATAGCATCAGTTCTAATAACTCATAATCGGAAAAATTTGCCGCTCCTGAAGTCACAAAGCGTTCTTTTACCCTTTTACGATGACCTATATAATGAGGATCTGGCTCTTCTTTTATAGCTATATCGGGAACTATCTCAGGTTCGCCGTCAAAGAATTCCATTAGCTTATAGTTTAACATAGGGAGGATAATCTAATTTTTTAGGGGATAATGTAAATATTTCAAAACCGTCTTTAGTAACGCCTATAGTATGCTCAAATTGTGCCGATAAAGACTTGTCACGCGTGGTAACTGTCCAACCATCAAGGCTGCTTAATATAGTGTCATATCCGCCGGCATTTACCATAGGCTCAACAGTAAAAAACATACCTTCTTCTAGAACAAGCCCTGTTCCGCTACGACCATAATTTAATATTGATGGTTCATCATGAAAAACACGACCAATTCCATGACCGGTATAATCTCGTACTACAGAATAATTATGTTTCTCAGCATAGCTTTGAATAGCATGACCTATATCACCGAGCCTTGCTCCTGGTTTTACTACCTCGATTCCTTTCATCATTGCATCATAAGTTACTTGAATAAGGCGTTTCGGCTTTATTGCCACATCACCAACATAATACATGCGACTAGTGTCACCATACCAACCATCTAAAATTACTGTAACATCAATATTTATTATATCACCGTTTCGTAATGGTTTATCGTTTGGAATGCCGTGACAAACCACGTGATTTATCGAGGTGCAAATAGATTTCGGGAAACCTTTATAATTTAAAGGGGCAGGAATGGCATTATTCGAAATAATAAAATTATGACAAAGATCATTTAAACTATTTGTGGTAACGCCTGGCTTTACATGCGGTTCTACAAAATCAAGTGTTTCAGCAGCTAACCTGCCAGCTGCCCGCATTTTCTCAAAATCTTTCTCAGAATGAATTTTTATGATCATGTTATACTATGTGTTCTCTATAGAACTATATTATAACATAGTTTTTTAAAAGGTGTAAATTCTATTTACCTTATATTCTCTAAGTGGGCTTTTAAGAATTCAGGAGCAAAATCTGCTCCATTAGACCAAGCAATGGTCTGCAATTCTTCGTCAAGGGTTACTCTAGCAAATAAATTTTTGTCTTTGAGAGGTGGCTTTGCCTGTGTGGATCGAAAAGTATCTTCGGTGTCATCAACTATGTTTTAAATTAAAAAGAAGAGATTTTAATTTAGCATTAGCGATGACAATAATTTTACGCATTAAAGCGGTAAGAGCGACCATTTTCTTTTTACCATTGTTAATGAGTCGCTCATAAAAGAGTCTTAAACCAGAAGTCTTGCTATTACGGGCTGACATAGCAGCAAGGAATAGTATAGGCTTGACTCCTGCTCTACCATGTCCTACCTTTCTATATCCTTGATATTTACCACTATCATTAGCTTTTGGAGCAAGCCCTGCAAGAGAAGCAATCTGCCGTCTTGTTAACTTCCCTAACTCCGGTAATAATATTAATAACTCAAAAGCAACTATATTACCAATGCCATTTATCTCTTTCAATATCTCATGCTTTGCTTTTAACAGCTGATCTGATGATATAATCACTTCTACCTGATTAGTAATCTCTGTAATTTGATTACTTAAAACATCTATCATATTTATACAGCTATTTTTAACAAACTTATCTGTATTTGCTTGTTGTAATCTATTCTTTTCGGCAACTAACATTTGCTTTAAATCATTCCGTCTTTGTACTAACCGAAATAATTGTATATTTTGTTTTGATTCAGGCTTAAATACTTCAAGCTTATCTGCTCGCTCCTTACCATATAATCCTAATGCTTTAGCATCTAACTTATCTGTTTTTGCACTATTACCATATGATCTGATAAAATTCTTTACCTTTCTTGCATCTGCTCTATGTACTACATAACCTCTTTCACATAAGCTATACAATAACTCTAGTTCATATCCGCCTGTTGTTTCAACTACAGTTAGAGAGTTTGCTAAAATATCCTTATTATCATTAATAAATTCAAATATACCGAAACTTGTATTCTCATATTCTTTTGTATCTTTTATGCCCTCTATTCCTACTACAAAATTATATTTTCCTATATCAATTCCTATATGTTTGTGATATTTTATCATATGTACCTCGAGATTTTATATTGTTTAGGATTGTAATCGGGCGTGCTTATCGCATCCCTTCCAACTATTCAAACTTCTCGAGAGTCGGGCTATAGTACCTTGATGACTCCGGTCGTATAAAACCTACTATACCGTGACGGTCGCTTATGCCCGCTTAATACCCTATATCATTATATAGGGTATTAACACTCTCTTATAAATGTTTATATTACATTTATAACTTATATTATATCACTTTCTTTTCTTACAATGCCGTGGCTTGCTAACTAGATCCAGAAAATAATAAATAATACTAATTTTATTAGTATTTTTTAGCTGGATCCCGTGAATAAATCACGGGGTGACAGGGGGAAATGATCCATGCAACAATGCCACACGAGAATGACATCGCACACTCTTTTAAATCATAAAAATAATACATGTCCTTTTATAGAGTTTAAGTATAACATTTTTCCGCAAGGTGTAAATTTTCTTGTTTAATTTACTTCAAAATAGTATGTTATAGTAAATTTTTATCAATAACTAATGCTATACTACGTAAACAAATTTCTTTCAAATAGTAAAGTACAAGCTGTTATTTTAGGAATAATCGGTCTTGCTACTATTTCTATGCTTGTATCATATAAGCTTGATGACCCGTCTTTTAATTCGGCAACAACTGGATATACTAATAATTTATTAGGGATTTTTGGTTCTTATCTATCTGATTTTTTATATCAATTTTTTGGGGTTGCAGCTTTTATAATACCGCTTTCTTGTTTTATTTGGGGGAAGAATTGCTGGCAACAGAAATATCGCAAATCCTTTATCCGTATATCGGTAATGCTACTTGCTCTTTTCAGTACCGCAGCTTTACTATCTAATTTTGATTTAGAATTTGTACCCTCTAATGGTGGCGGAGCAGCTGGTATAATTATTTTTCATTTTCTTAAACAATTCACAAATCAACTTCATTTATTATTAGTATTTTTTACATTTATTATATTTGTTGTTTTATTTGAAATTAAATTTACTTCTTTAAGCAGCTTTATCATTAAATTAGGTAAATTCTTAGCATATAAAATACAAACTTTTTTCTATAATCTATTTTCACAATTAACTTTGCCAAAATTATTTTCTGGTAAAGCAAATAATAAAATAAAGATTACCCCTTCTTATACAAAACCGGTAAACGAAAAAATAAGATTTACAGAAGAGCCAAAGCCTATTATGGCTAAACCAGCACCTGTAAATCCAATAAAATTCTTTAATAAACCTACTGTTCCTAAAATATCCCAAAATGACGCAACAGCACTGCCGCCAATTTCGTTACTTCGTAACCCTGAAAATCATCATATAAAAGGTGCTTCATCGTCAGAATTGAAACAAAAAGCCGAAGAGCTGTTGACTGTACTAAATGATTTTGGTGTGAAAGGACAAATAATTAATATAGGCCAAGGTCCGGTAGTAACTTTATATGAGTTTGAGCCGGCAGCAGGCACTAAAACCTCAAGAGTAGTAGGGTTATCCGACGATATAGCCCGCTCACTCTCAGCCTTATCAACAAGGATTGCAGTAGTACCAGGCAAAAATGTGCTTGGTATTGAGCTACCTAATAAGCAGCGAGAATTCTTTTGCTTAAAAGAGTTAATAGAAACGCCGGAATATCAAGATACATCTACTTTATTGCCTTTAGTTTTAGGTAAAGATTTAGCGGGCAAACCGCTTATTGCCGATCTTGCCAAAATGCCGCACTTGCTTGTTGCAGGAACAACTGGTTCAGGTAAATCGGTAGGGATTAACGCTATGATCGTTTCGCTGTTATATCGCTATACCCCTGAAGAGTGCCGCTTTATCATGATTGACCCGAAAATGCTTGAGCTATCAGCTTATGACGGGATACCGCATTTATTAACGCCCGTTGTAACTGAACCGGCTAAAGCAGTGGTGGCACTAAAATGGGCAGTCAAAGAAATGGAAAACCGCTATAGAATGATGAGCAATATCGGTGTTAAGAATATCGCCGGCTATAATACTAAGATTCAGGAAGCGGTTAAAGAGGGAAGAATAATTGAGAAGTCAATTCAAACAGGCTTTGATCCTGAAACCGGCAGACCCATCTATGAAACTGTGGCAATGAATATGGAAAAACTACCCTTTATAGCGGTGATCGTTGATGAGATGGCTGATTTAATGCTAGTTGCCGGTAAAGATATCGAGATGTTGATACAGCGTTTAGCACAAATGGCAAGAGCAGCCGGTATTCATATTATTATGGCAACGCAAAGACCATCTGTTGACGTTATTACTGGTGTAATCAAGGCTAACTTCCCAAGCCGTATCAGCTTTAAGGTTACTTCTAAAATCGATAGCCGCACTATCTTAGGTGAACAGGGTTCAGAGCAGTTACTTGGTATGGGTGATATGCTATTTATGGGTAATACCTCTAAAATTACTAGGGTACATGGACCTTTCGTTAACGAATCTGAGATCGAGCAAATTACGGAATACCTAAAAGAAACAGGCACGCCAGAATATATATCCGCTGTAACAGAGCAGTCTGATGAAGATGATAGTAGTATTGATATCGGTGATGGAACATCAGATGAAGTACTTTATAAAAAAGCTGTGCAGATAGTACGTGATGAGCGAAAATCTTCTATTAGCTATATTCAAAGATCGCTTAGAATCGGTTATAACAAAGCTGCGAATTTAGTTGAGAAAATGGAAAAAGAAGGGATAGTATCCCCACCGAATCATACAGGTAAAAGAGAGATATTATTACCGGAGAGATAAAAGAGTGTCATGCCAAAGCTTAAATATTTGTCATCCCGTGGCGGCTTTGTTGCGTAAATTCAAAAGCACCCTCGGGGTCATACCGTGGCTTGTCCACGGTATCCAGAAAATAATAAAAAATACTAATTTTATTAGTATTTTTAACTGGATCCCGTGAATAAATCACGGGATGACAGGGGGAAGTTATTCACACAACAATACCGCCACAGGATGACACCGAAAAATAAAAATGACCTACTAAATAATCATAGATACCAATGAAATTACTAACTGCTAAGACTTACTTAATATTTCAAACAATCACTAGAATAGCTTTATGCACATATGCATTGTT
Source organism: Rickettsia bellii RML369-C (assembly GCF_000012385.1). Taxonomy (NCBI): domain Bacteria; kingdom Pseudomonadati; phylum Pseudomonadota; class Alphaproteobacteria; order Rickettsiales; family Rickettsiaceae; genus Rickettsia; species Rickettsia bellii. The sequence goes on along the minus strand of NC_007940.1, from coordinate 179,395 downwards.
CTATAAACAAGTTTCGCTTATAGAAGTGCCATTAGTGTTTATTTTTGGTTTAATTAATGATCTCATTTCTGCGGCTTATTTCCTGCCTATAATGTTAGTTTTAATATTGCTGGGAAACTTAGCATTATCAAGGTTTAGGCTAGTCTACACGCCGCTTTGTTACTTATTTTACTGCGGTTTTATCGCCTCACTAATCTTTATTACAGCAGCTGAACTTACTTTTTGGGATGAGTTTGGTACTCGCTTTAATTTTATTGCCGTTGATTATCTAGTATATACTCATGAAATTATCGGCACAGTTAAAGAATCTATGCCCTATATAGAGATCATTAGCGGAATTCTGATAGTTAGTGCTATTACTACCTATATCTTGCGAAAAGCTGTTATTGATGCAGTATATAATATAAATAGAAAATGCTGTTTAGCTTCAGCAATTATTCTAGCTGCAACTAGTTTTATTGCCTTTAAATTTTATAGCCCTGAAAAGCTAAATTTCCATTCTAATAAATATGCAGAAGAGCTTGCTAAAAACGGTCCATATGAGATTTTTTCCGCTTATCTTAATAACAGTCTAAATTATAATAGCTTCTATCCCACTATAGATAGTAAGCAGGCTTTAAGCATAGTACGTGATAGATTACAAAATAATAGTGATAAATTTGTAGATAATGAATCTATCGAGCGTATTATTATCTCTAAAAATTCGAATAAGCAAAAATATAATGTAATCTTTATTACAGTAGAAAGCTTAAGTGCCAAATTCATGCAAAGCTTTGGTAATAGTGATAATATTACGCCTTACTTGGATGAATTAACAAATAAAGGTATGTTCTTCACTAATATTTATGCTACCGGTACAAGGACAGTGCGGGGACTTGAAGCTATTACTTTATCGATTCCACCAACTCCAGGTTCATCAATCGTGCGTAGACCTGATAACCAGAATTTATTTAATATCGGCACTGTGTTTAGGAATCAAGGATATAACACTAACTTTATATTTGGTGGTTATAGCTATTTTGATAATTTACGTAATTATTTCGGCGGTAATCACTATAATATAATAGACCGAGGTAACTTAACAGCTTCAGAGATAAGCTTTGCAAATGTATGGGGAGTAGCAGACGAGGATATTCTAAACAAGGCAATAGAGCAAGCTGATACAGATTATAAAGATGGTAAGCCGTTTTTCTCGTTAATTATGACTACCTCAAACCACCGACCTTATACTTTCCCTGAGAATAGGATTGATCTACCATCAGGTGGTGGACGTAATGCAGCAGTTAAATATACCGATTATGCAATAAATAAGTTCTTAGAAACTGCTAAAACGAAAGAATGGTTTAATAATACTATCTTTGTTATTACTGCCGATCATTGTGCTTCAAGTGCTGGTAAAACGGAGCTACCTGTAGAGAAATATCATATACCACTAATTATCTATGCACCACAAATATTAAAGCCGAAAAAAATAGATAATCTAGCAAGTCAAATAGATATAGCCCCAACGATTTTCGGTTTGCTTGGCTTTGAATATAAAAGCAAATTATGGGGGCAGGATATAATAAATAATCCAGCAAATAGAGCTTTCATAAGCACTTATCAGTTACTAGGCTTTTTAAAAGACGATAAGCTAGTAATTTTAAGCCCTAAACTACAGCCAAAAACCTATATATTATTAGGAGAAGAAAAAGAAGAGATACCAAACTCTATTAACCTTACCGAGGAAGCTATTAGCTTTTACCAAACCGCATACGATTTTTACGTACAAGGTAAATTAGTTGAATAAAAAATAATGGTATTAAGTTATAATTATTTTTAAGAAAATTTAAGTCCGATTATAGATACTATTAAGGTAGTAACAAAAAATAAGCGTAATATAGATACCGGTTCATTGAAAACAAGTATACCTAATATAACTGTACCTGCCGCACCTATACCTGTCCATACGGCATATGCAGTACCCATTGGGATCTTACCCAAGGTTTTAGCAAGACAGGTAAAGCTTAAAGCTCCAAAAAAAATAAAGGCAACTGTAGGTTTTAGTTTTGTCAAACCATCTGAATATCTTAATGAAATAACAAATGCTATTTCAAATAATCCTGCTAGAATAAGAAGTAACCAATACATAAGATAATCCTATAAAAAAATTAATATGTACAATAATGCTACCCACAAGAGGTTTTACTCATTAAATCATAAATTGTCTTAATATTACTAAAACCATACTAAAAAATAAATAAAAATATTGAAAATTTTAATATTTTTTACTGTCTTCTATGGTATTTAAGCTTAAGCACACAAGATTATATTGAGAAGATTTTTATTCTACCTATCAACATCATTTAGCCTTAGTACAATAACGTTTTTCATTGACATTATCATTAATATATTTTAATAATCACGCCCGAAATATATTAACTAATGGAAATAACTATGACTACAGCTTACTACAGACACAAATATTGCCCAGATACTAGCTATTTAAGACCAAAATATATCTATATTCCTAAAACTCCTGTAAGAAAGTTTTTTGAATCTTTAATACCCCCACAAATTATAGATTCTGAAAAATGGACAGATTTGCATTTAGCAGTAGGATATAAAAATATAAAGTTAGTACAAAGTGTATGTAACAAGCATAATATTAATATTAAAGATGCTAAAGGTAGAACTGCTTTAGAGCTAGCAATACTCGGTGATAATTTAGAAATAGTACAGTTTCTAGTTCAAAATGGTGGCGTAGTTGCTCCTAACAATATGTATGGTTGGTCTGCTATTCATTTAGCCATCAAAGTCGGTAATTTAGATATAGTAAAATATTTATATGAGAATACTAAATTTAATGAACATGATAAATATGGTTTAACTTTACAAAATTGGGCAGAAAAAGTTGGTAATGAGCAGATATAAAATTTTTTCTTTGATAGAAATCATAATAATAACAAAACGCCATTAGAGCTTGCTGTAGAATCTAAAAATATCTCATCAATTAAGACATTAATTAGCAAAGGAGCTAAATTTGACATTAAAAGCGATCTTGGATATCAAATCTTCAATCTTGCTATTGATTCTAGAAGTATAAGCTTGATTGAGTATTTAACTAATAAATTCTTAAACTCTAAACAAACACTACTAGAGAAAATAGTTCAAATCCACGATAAGAAGATAAATATTACAAAATTAGCTAAAACTTTAATTGAGAAGTCAGATTGTACTAAAATTGATAATACAATTGGGCAGAAGCTTTTAATTAAAGCCACCTATGCTAATGATCTAGATTTAGTAAAAGCATTACATGATAAAGGAGTTAAGCTTGGGACTAAAGACTTGCTTGGACGCACCTCTTTACATCATGCAATCAAAGCGGGAGCGGGAAAAGATTTAATAGAGTTCTTAATTGATAATGCTGGTATTGATATTAATGCTTGTGATAAATCAGGCTCTACTCTTATGCATTGGGCTGTAAATAGTCACCATATACCTGCTATAAAATTACTACAAACCAAAAAAGCTGATTATTTTACACCCGATTATTTAGGACAAACTCCTTTAAAGCTAGCCGAATATTATGGACATGATGATGTAATAGAGTTGCTTGCAGAAAATAGTTCAGCAGGATATTACGTTTAGAATAAGTAAAGGATAAGATCTGAAAAATCTTATCCTTTACCTATTTTAGGTTAGTTTTTTAGAAGTTTAGTTTAAGTCTTAAAGTACCACTTTGTGCATGGTATTTTTTAGCAAAGTTAAGACCATAATGTACTCCATACTCCATATTACCTTTCTTAACTACTACACCTGCTCCTAGATCATATAACATTTTAGTAGCCTTAGGTGTTTGTACTGGTAATGGCTCGTTAATACCATTAAGCTCTGCAACGATTGCCGGTGTTTTACCACTAAAGTCGTAATTAATAAACGCATGGGCTTGTGGTCTAATTATGAAATCATCCTTATAGAATGTCGTCTTAATTTCAGCACCAAGTATACCCTCAACCTTATTATATTGACGCTTCTTAATAGTTAAGTTTTGGAAAGTAGTACCCTGCTCTTGATATCCGGAATCTTTAATTCTAGTGAATCTTAGACCTGCCATTGGTGCAAGAGAACTATCTTTCCATAAGTAGTTATAACCTCCTACTACTTGAGCACTATAAGAAGTTGAGTTGTATTTACCATACGCATTCTCAGTACCATCTACAGTACCACGTAACTCATTAGTCTTAATTCTACTACGTGAATAGGTGGTTATACCCTCTATAAATAGATTATCTGCAAAATTGTATAATCCGTATACAGAACCCATATTAGTTTCGACTTTTGTAACATTACCAGATTTTGAATCTTTATAACGTAATTTCGTATCGATTCTAGTATAAGCAGCACCAAGGACTATATTATCATTTATAACAGTATCAACACCGACTGATCCACCCTCAGATTTAGCTGTATAACCGCTAAACCCATCACTTAGAGCTTTCTGCACTGCTTTTCCGTAATATGGACTTATCCATACACCATAAACATTACCGGTATTATAATCATCGCAATCACCGCCTCCGACTGCTGCACCACGTTTACGTGAATCAGCTTCTTCTGCATCAGGGCTAGTACCGTCTGCATTTTTAACAGCCTCCATTCTTTTATTGATTTCTTGATTACCCATGCTCGCATTATCTTTAGCAGCATTAAAACCATCATTAGCATTAGAACGACTTATTCCGCTATTTGAACTTCCTCCATTACCGCTACCACCTGCACCTACTTGGTTATCTCTGCTGCTACCAATAGCAGATATATCCGAAGCAGAACCATTATTATTTGAAGGTTGGTAAGTGCTTCCGCTTGCATTGTTAGCAGGAACAACACTAACTGCACCATTTGTTGCTGAACCATTATAGCTTGAACCAGTAGATGATTTGTAGCCGTTCGGACTGCTGCCAGTGTTACTTACTCCACCATTTGAACCAGCCGATGAGTTATAGTTGTAGTTGCTTGGGCTGTTGCCGGTATTACCACCATACGCATTATTACCTGTAGCACCTACATTACCACCAGATGCAGGGTTATAGTTGCTTGGACTATTGCCTGTATTGCCACCAGTTCCTACTGATGGGTTGTAATTGCTTGGGTTGTTGCCGGTATTACCACCTGTTCCAATGGATGGGTTGTAGTTACTTGGGCTGTTGCCAGTATTTCCTCCAGTTCCTACTGATGGGTTGTAATTGCTTGGGCTATTGCCTGTATTGCCACCTGTTCCTACTGATGGGTTATAGTTGCTTGGGCTGTTACCGGTATTTCCTCCAGCTCCAACGGATGGATTGTAATTGCTTGGACTATTACCGGTATTACCACCTGTTCCTACTGATGGGTTGTAATTGCTTGGGCTGTTACCTGTATTTCCTCCTGTTCCTACTAATGGAGTGTATGGGTTATTTCCTGTACTTCCACCTGTCCCTATCGACGGCGTATTTCCGCCTGAGCCGATTGATGGCGTACTTCCACCGGTACCCGGACCGCTAGGCACTACGCTATTACTTGGGTTGCTTGGAGTATATACACCACCAATCACAGACCCGCCTGTAACTGGACCGTTAGGAGTATTACCACCGCTACCTATTGATGGTGTATTTCCTCCTGTTCTAATTGATGGAGTGTTGCCACCTGATACAATTGACGGCGTATTTCCGCCTGAGCCTATTGATGGCGTACTTCCACCAGTACCAGGACCGCTAGGCACTACGCTATTACTCGGATTGCTTGGAGTATATACACCACCAATCACGGACCAACCTGTAACTGGACCGTTAGGAGTATTACCACCACTACCTATTGATGGAGTGCTTCCACCAGTACCAGGACCGCTAGGCACTACGCTATTACTTGGGTTGCTTGGAGTATATACGCCGCCAATCACAGACCCGCCTGTAACTGGACCGTTAGGAGTATTGCCACCGCTACCTATTGATGGTGTATTGCCACCATTAACAATTACTGGGTTGTTACCAGTTACAACAACATTATTACCTGGGATATTTGGATCAACTGGAGTAAATACGCCACCTGTTACGCTACCTGTACCCGGAGTTGCAGGAGTGAATCCGCCAATGACTGGGTTTATAATATCTATATCAGGTATAATTATATTTGGATTACTGTGAATTATTCTATGTATTGCAATTGAAGGTCTTGAAATTGTAGGTATTATATCTGCTGTTGCTGTATAAAGTATGAACGAATCATCATTTATAACCCATCTGACAAAGTTCTTCTCATTAGCTATAACATTGAAAGGTAATTTTGCTGCAGCACCTGGTATTATACTACCACCTTTTGAGCTGACTAAAGGATAAGCACTTCCGAGTCTTATACCATTTGGGTTATTCTGAGCAGTTAGAACAACTTGAATTGAGTCTACCTTTGATAAATCAAGTACAGCACCATTTGCTAAAACTATATTACCACTATTAGTATTTGCTGTTTTCCCTGCATTAGTTGTATCATATAAGACATTAAACACCAGATTACCGGTAGGAGTAGCAGTCCCATCATATACAACTGTATTATTACCAAGATCAAACGTAACGTTGCTTCCTGTTATATTACCTTGTGCCGGAATAGTTGCATTATCACCAACAAACACCATAGTTGTTTGATCAGCAACTATATTATTTGCTCCTATACCTGCACTTATCAATGCGTTTTTCTGCGATGCAAAAGTAATAGTGTTAACATTTGTTACAGGTTTTTGTAACCATACATCATCTTCGAATGTTAGATTACCATTATTAATCGGTGCTTGTACTAATGCAGCATTAGTAAACTTGGCAGAGGTAGTATTATCAGTACCTTGGAAATCACTAGAAGAAACTACCGTTTGATAATTAAATTGTGGTGTTGATCTTGGAACTGTAACCCCCCCAACTGTTGAGGAAGGCACGCTTGTGCTTCTGCTATTATAACCGCTGAAAATTGCCGATTTACCTGAATCTATACTAACATTTTCAGAATAGGTATCCCCTTTAACTGTACCCTCAACACTACTAAATTGTACAGTTTTAAGACTGTTGGTGCTATCCCCTAAATCATCGGTAAAGCCGTTATCGGCAGTAAAGACTATAGTACCTTGATTAGGTGCATTAGAGGTAACAGTTGAACAAACGCTTGTTGGGCTGTTATCGGTAAATGTGACATCTTTTATAAACTGAATAGTCTTCAGAGTATTAGACGGACCTCCGATATCAGAATTACCGATAGTTGTATTACCTGCTAGAGCTATAGTATGTATTCCGTTACCGGTCGTAATAACTCCACCGATTTGGCTATCATTATTAAAAGTAGTGGTAACAGCATTAGTAGTAGTAAAATTAAGATTTGTTACATATACCTCGGTATTAAAAGTTACGTCACCACCATCTATTTGAATCACCCCAAGTGGACTATCTACTGAACCATAAGTACCACTAGTAACTGTAGGAGCATCCCCATCAAACTTTACCCCACCTTCAATCGGAGTCTCAGCAAAAATACCAAATGCGTTTGGAACAGTACCAGCATAATTCAATATAAAAGCACCGGTATCATTTAATTTGTTTGTATCAAAGTTAATTATTGCCTTTGGTCCTAAATACACATTACGAAATGTAATAACAGAATTATCGGATGTTCCAAGCTTTAATGTGCCATCTAGAATTGTTATATTTCCAATTGGGTTATTTTCACTACCTATAGTATCACCAGAAATACTACCGCCATTATTAAAGAAGAAATTGACAGGTGAGCCGCCAGTTGAGTTAATATTTGCTGTTATTGCAGGATTGGTTTGAGTAAAGTATATATTACCAGTACCAGTTCCTTGGATTTCACCAATTGACATATCACCGCCGGAGTTAATTGTAACAGTACTATTATCCGCACCAGCTTTTAACATTGCAATGTTCGTAATCGTGTTTGTTGAAACTCCGTTACTATCTACTGTGCCTATAGTACCATCATCCATAAATTCTATAGTACCGTTTTGCGTGCCGGTGCTTGCTATATTACCGCTAATAAGAGCCGGTAAATTATTTGCTGTATCAGAAGCAAGTACTACATTTGCAGCATTACCTTGGAAATCTATATCACCATTAATTTGAACGCCAGCAAGAGTAGCTGGACCAGTAAAGAACACATCCGAATCCACTTCCGCTATAGCAAGTTTTGAAACCGATACTTCTATAGCCGGAGTGCTAATAGCTGTTACTTCTATTGTTCCATCCCCAGTGAATTTTATCTTACTCATAGGAAGAGCTAATGTTCCGATTGAGTAACCATTACTAGTACCATCTATTACTAATGTAGACCCGGCATTTTTAGCATTTATTTCAACTATAGCAGTGTTAGGATTAGGAGGTGTTATGTCACCTGTTAATTGTATAGTACTAGTAATACCAGTTGCTGCACTAGTCATTAATTTTAAAACTGATGAGTCATTTTTAAATGCTAAACCGGGTGCAGCAAATGGGAAATTACCATTTACTGCGTCAAGTGCATAGACACCAGGACCGCTAGGATCACCGATAAAAATTTGTGGAATTAAAGCAGAAGTAATATTTGGAGATGCATCTGCAAATATTCCGCCAGCGGCAATAGTAAGATTTTTTACATTACGTACATCAAGTTTATTAGTGGAAGTTCCTATAACTCCGACGTTACCAGTAACATATATTTGATCTAAAGGTGCAGCACTTGTTCCAAGCGTTTGAGTACCACTAAAACTTTGGATCTCAAGTATAGCACCGTTTTGGCTATCTAAAACAACGATACCGCCACCACCTGCTATACCAGGGAAGCTATTATTAAAAGTAACTTGTTGATCAATACTAGTAGTTAAAGCGAGTTTAGAAGCAGCATTATTAAAGGTAACAGTGCTACCTGGTGATTGTAGTAAATTTAATAACCCTTTTGTTACATCTACAGTCAGTGTGTTAGGTGCACTTGTTTGACCGATAACGATTGTTTTAATTGTTCCAATTGATGGTTCAATAGCTGTTAAGTTAGTAAAAACGTTTAATGTTCCGTTCCCACCATTTTCAATTACGCTACTAAGCTCGTAGCCGTTTGGATTTGTTCCTGAAAACTGTAAAATACCGCCGTTAGGGTTAGTACCAAAATTAATATTACCAGTAGGATCAGTGTTAAGAGATCCTTTAAAATCGGCTGTTCCGCCATTACCAAATAATACTGAGGCAACTGAAACATTTTGTTGGAACTCTGCTGTTGTACCGCCTATTCCGTTAACTTGTATTTGATTAATATTATTTACAGTTCCTGTAATTGTCCCGCTTCCTGCTATAGCTAAAAGACCTGCTGTTGCTTTGCTACTCATAACTGTTGCTAAGCTACCTCCGTCTGTAAGAATTAATGCACCTGCTTGACCTGCAAAATCAGTTGTTCCAGCAATACTATTTACTGTTAAATTAGTAGGTCCAGTATAATTAACTCCAACCCCAACTGTTCCAAGTTGTAGTGCCGCTACACTTGTAGTAATAGGTGCAGTTGGATTAAGTATCGGATCGGTCATTATTATTGAACCAGCTCCATTAAAGTTTATTGACTGTACTGTATTACCTGCAGCAATACCAACATTATACACACCATTAATAGTTAAAGTCGCACCAGCATTAATTGTGCTTATTCCAATTTTACCAGTACTTGCTGCCCCAGGATTAATATCACCACCTAGAGTAATTAAACTATTGCCATTATTTCCAATACTAGTTTGTAACTGTAATACAGAGTTTGCATTACCAAAAGTTAAACCAGCTGTAAGAGTAAAGTTGTTATTTACTGCATCAAGTATATAAGTACCAGCAGTTGCGGCAGTTCCTATAGTTATTGATCCAATATCAGATGAAGTAGTACTTTGATCAGCAAATGTTGTACCTCCTCCAATAGTTAGAGCAGCTGCACCGTTTTTAAAGCTTAGTTGATTAGCTCCACCAAGTAATGTAATAGTATTAGCTCCGACAAGATTTATAGCTTTTAACTGATTAGTCTCCCCTACAGTTTCATTACCTGTTGCACCTTGTAACGTTAAATCGCCATTAGTTGCATCAAAGTCTAAAATACCGCCACCTGTTCCTGTAGTGCCATCTAAATTACCGCCAAAAGTTATAACTTGTGCTTGTCCTGGTAGTATGTTTAATGTTGAACCCGGATCGTTGAAACTAATAGATCCACTTGCCGCAAGTAAACTTAATGCTGGTTGGTTAACTAGTATATTAAGAGCATTCGGTGTGCCTAGCTGACCTATGTTAATTGTTTTTATCTTTCCGATAGATGCATCAGTAGATGTTAAATTAGTATAAACATTTAATGTTCCATTCTGACCATTTGTAACTGCACTATTAAATGAATAGCCGGCTGGATTTGTTCCTGAAAACTGTAAAATACCACCGGTGCCATTGAATTCTACATCGTTAGTAGTGGTAAGCGATCCTTTTAAATCAGCTGTTCCCCGTTAGTAAATCCAAGAGAGGTTACCGATATATCATCACCAAAAGTTACTGTTTTACCTGTTGCACCCTCTATAACTATTGTCGAAATATTATTTATAACACCTGTAACATTGGCCTCAGCTGCAAATCCTACATTACCTGCGGTAGTTGTACTACTTGTAACACTTGTTAAGCTACCAGTATCAGCAACAGTAACTGTACTATTATTACCCGCAAAATCAATTTCTCCACCAACAGTAGTAGTATCAAGAGCTCCTCCTGCAGCTGTAAACGTGACACTATTACCGACATTACCGGCAACATGTCCTGCACCTAAAGATAAAGTACCGCCAGTGTTACCAGTCATTTGTCCTGTAGTTACAGTTGTATTACCAGTTACATCACCTGTAAGCTGACCAGCATTTACATCTGCATTACCGCCAACACTACCATTAATTTGTCCATCACCTGTAATAGTTGCATTTTGGCTTATACCACCCGTTATTGTTCCATCATTAACAGAAGCACTTCCATCAATATTAGAATTAAATTGACCATCACCTGCAACTACATTACCAGTAACTCCGTTACTATCATTAACAACTGTTCCATCTTGAACAATAGTAAAAGTTCCGGCACTAGAAGCATTAGTCAAAGTAACTAGACCAGGTCCATTAAAATTAACTGCTCCTGCGTTCTGAATAGAATTAATTGTTCCAGCTCCTGCAAAATTAACAGTAGCAACGTTAATAATGTCACCAGTTGTTACACTATCCCCTAACATAGCTTCTCCAACTACACCATTACTGCTTATAACATTTTCTACTGTTCCATTTGCATTAACATTTAATACACCAGCAAATCCTGCTAAGTCAGTCTGACCGCCAATAGTTGTAGCAGTACCTCCTATATTACCGGTAATTTGTCCATTTACACCTACGCTTGCATTACCGCCAGTATTACCTGTAAGCTGACCAGAGTTTACAGTTGCATTACCATCAACATTACCAGTAATTTGTCCAGTAGCGGTAATAGTTGCATCCTTGCTTATACTACCAGTTATTGAACCGGCATTAACAGAAGCATTTCCTGTAATAGTAGCAAACACTGCTCCATCTCCAGCAGCGACTGTACCGGTAAGAGCAGCAGGCGATGCAGCTGTATTAACTTGTGCATCTGCATTATTGACTGTAAAAGTGCTTGGACCAGATGGAGAAGTTATTTTAACTGTGCCAGCACCATTAAAATTAACCGCTGTAACATTTGTAATTGCTGTGGTTGTTGCTCCTCCTAAAAAATTAACTGTTCCAGCTTGGGCAGTAGGATTACTACTTGTAACAATGCCTACTGTCCCAGTGTCATTAATATTTAATATACCCTCATTTCCATCAAAGTCAGTCTGACCGCCAATAGTTGTAGCAGTAATAGTTCCTGCACCTGTATAGGTAGCAGTACCGCTTATATTACTTGTGATTGTTCCTCCCCCAACAGTTGCATTACCGGTAATGAGACTAGAGTTAAAATTGCCGTCACCTGCCGCAACGTCACCTTGAACCCCATTAGCAGCATTAACTACTGTCCCACTTTGAGCAATCGTAAAAGTTCCGGCACTAGAAGCATTAGTTAAAGTAACTTGACCTGCTGCTTGAAAATTAACTGCTAATGCGTTCTGAATAGAGTTACTTGTCCCAGCCCCGTTAAAATTAACTGTACCAACGTTAATAATGTCACCAGTCTTTACATTATTTCCTAAAATAGCTGCTCCAACTACACCATTGCTGCTTATAATATTTCCTACTGTTGCATCAGCATTAACATCTATCTCACCTGCCTGTCCAGCAAGATCCATTTGACCAGTAACATTATTTACTGTGAGATTAGTTGCAGCAACAAAATTAATACTAGTATTGACATTTCCGAGTATCATTTAAAAGTGTAGTAATAGGATTTGCAGTATTAATAGTTGGATTTACAGTAATATTACCTGTCCCTTTAAATTCCATAGTGTTTAAAAGATTGCCAGAGCCTGCTATACCTAAATTATTTGCATTTGTTATTGTTAAAGTGCCACCAGTTGAATTTAATGAAATTGCACCACCGCCTGAGATGCCTGGATCTAAATCTCCATTTAAATTGGCTGTTACATCACCATTACTTTGAATAGTTAATAGAGAACCGGTATTACCAAATTTCAGACCGTCTGAAGCAAGGTTAAAATTTGCTGTTGGAGTAAGTATATAGCCTGAAGCACCACTACTATCACCAATAATTATAGAAGCAATATTTGCTGAGGTAACACCCTGATCTGTAAGATTACTATTCCCGGCGATAGTAAGAGATTTAAAGCCACCAATATTAATTAGATTTGCTCCACCTGAAGCTGTAACATTTCCTATAACATTTAAATTATTTAATTTATTAGTAGCCCCTATAGTTTTATCATTGGTAGTTCCTTTAATAGTTAAAGGTTGAGTACCATTTAAGACCATGTTACTAGTACCATCAGTAAAACCATCTATACTACCACTAAAGGCTATAGTTTGTTGAGTAGGAGCAGCAAAAGTTAGACTAGACTTAGTTTGAGCAAAAGTAAGTTCACTACCATTTGCCAAAAGAGTAAGATTTGGTTGATTAATTTTGTAAGTAAGTGCTCCAGGAAGCGTTGTTGATCCTATTTGAGTAACTCCAATGTCAGCAATACTAGGATCAGTTACTGTAAGATTGGTAGCTACTGTTATTACACCAGCTGATTGGCTAATAACAGGGCTTGAAAAAACATAAGATCCTCCTGTCCCATCAAATATAAGTGTTCCTTTTTGGTTATTAAAATTTACTCCTGATATAGCAGTTAATGTTCCGCCTACATCAGCCATACCATCACTAGTAAAATTAAAATTTTCAACAGTTACATCTCCCTGAAGATCAACTAGTGTATTATTATTACCTTGAATATTTAACGCATAAATAGGATTACTTCCTGTAGCATTTCCCCCTACGCTACCGGTAACTGTATTATCTCCAACGAAATTCAAGTTCTGAGTTCCTCCTGCTACGGAATTAATTATATTACCCGTTATATTAACTTCGGAATCTATTATTGCTGTTGCACCCGTTCCATTAAAATCCATATTAGAGGTTATAGCTGCTTGGAATTCTGAAATACTATTGCTATTAAATTGTACTAATCCACCTGCTCCGGTATCAATCGGTGTTTGCTAAATAAGCTGTGTAGTATCGGGATCTACCCCTGAAGGGTTTTGAGCAATTTGAATATTTTGAGCAAAAATATTACCAGTAATGGTTGTTATATTCTTACCATCAGTAATAAAAGTATTTAGTCTTTGCTTATTGCTAAGTCCGATATTTACAGCAATAGTTGTTTCTGAGGTAGAAACGTGAAAGGCTGCTGTCCCATAGCTGTCTGTTATTGCTCCACTGTTATCAGTGATAGGTGCTATAGGTTTATCGGATACAAATGCATCGCTTAAATTGCTTTCATTACTAAAATCAACTACAGAAGTTGGACCTCGAAATATAAAAGTTTGCCCGGTTGGATATACATTAACATTATTATCTAAGTTGTTAATATATTTATATTGTGAATTTTGACCAATATCAATTGTTCCCATGGTAGTCCAAGATTGGTTTTTTACCTGTATAATAGTGCCAGCCCCGATTATTGTAGTAGCATCCGCAGCATTAGCAATAATAGTAGGTGTAGTGCCAGTAGCAAAATCCATTAAGCCAGAAGTTTTGGCATTCATTTCGATTATTCCATTACTGTTTTGGAAATCTATACTTGCGATATCACTTTGATTAGTTGCAGTACCAGCAAAAGGATTTGAGTTACCGGAAGCATCTTTTGCATCTGGATCAGCGGGATATCCTACACCTGTCAGGGTAACATGTACTCCTGGCGTTATAACCATACTTAATGCGTTCGGGTTACCATTTGAGCTTTGAATAGCATCAATTGTTGTATTAGGATTTGTAAAGGTCATAACAGTACCTGAAGCACTTAGATATGTTCCGTTAACCGTGGGCGTGTTAACATTGATGTTGGACTGTATTGGAACTGTAAGCATTTGACCAGGGAGAAGTGGTGTTCCTGCATCAAGTCCCGCCCCGCTGTTTAAATCTGCACTACTTCCTATCACATTTCGATTTATTAACGTTGATGTACCGAAAGCACTTTCTGCTGTAAGCATTGTTGCAGCCATAGAAGTACTAACTAGTGCCTTTTTTACGAAATCCTTTATGTTATTTTTTTGACTTGACATAACGTCTCCTAAAGTTTGCTTAATCTTAAAATTAAAATTTGAGATCTGTATTTTCTCAGCAAATATTGTTCTGTATTGCGTGAAGATTGGTAACTACTTCGTGCAAAGGGTAATATAAAAATATTAATATTTTCGTTATGTTTAACCTTAAAAATGGTTAATAATAAAATTAATATTTTTACTCTGTATTTTAATTAATATTAATAATAAAAAAGGAATAGAAGAAATAATTAATAATTGTTAAAACAATAAAATTTTTCTGGTACATAAATTTGTTCTATAAACAACACACTGCTTCTAATTGAAAAATGTTGATTATATATAATAAAAATATGAATAAAGCTAGAATTTAAAAGAAAATTATAGAATTAATTAACAACTTAGAATTGTTTTTTGTTTATTAAAGAAAATTAAATTTTGTAGATTTTTTGTAATAACTTCGTAAAACCTAAATAAAATTTAATTTTTTTGCTTAAATATAATTAATTTTAACCATAGTTAAAATTTTATTAAGATGGGTTAATATATACTCAGTATGGTATCAAGTGGATAAGTTAGTAATTACTGCTTTTATTGTTAAATAAGCTAATATTTACATATTTTTGAATAAACAAATTGATTTGTTGCAAATAATGGAGTATATAATATAGGAAATTAACTCTCGGGGCGTAGCGCAGCCTGGTAGCGCATCTGGTTTGGGACCAGAGGGTCGGGAGTTCGAATCTCTCCGCCCCGACCATTTATAAATATAAATTAATGTCAAAAGACGATCTCATTCAGTTTACGGGTACAGTAATTGAGCTTGCACCTAACGCTACTTTTAGAGTGAAGTTGGAAAATGGTCATGTAATTATTGCTCACACCGCTGGTAGAATGCGTAAAAATCGTATTAGAATATTATTGGGTGATAAAGTTACAGTAGAAATGACCCCTTACGATTTAACTAAGGGACGTGTAATTCTTCGTCACCAATCTTAAGCATGCAATATCGATCAAAAAACCTACCTATAATACTAGCATCACAGTCACCTGCAAGGGTTGAGCTTCTTAAAAGAATTAAAATTACACCTGCACAAATTATTCCAGCAGATATAGACGAAACGCCTAATCTACGTGAATCACCAAATCACTTAGCTACAAGGCTTGCTTACGAAAAAGCTACAAAAATTGCCTCTCAAATAGAAGATTCTGCTATTATCATAGCAGCAGATACTGTAACGGCACTTGGAAGAAGAATATTGCCAAAAGCAAGTAGTGCTGAAGAAGTAAGATATTGTCTGAATATATTATCCGGACGTCGTCATCGTGTTTATACCGGTTTATGTATTATCAAAAAAGATAAAGATCAATTGGTCACTAGGCAGAAAATAGTTCAAACAGTCCTGAAGTTTAAAAGATTAAGCGAAGAAGAGCTAAATTTTTATTGCTCGCTAGATGAGGGGATTGATAAAGCTGGTGGATGTAAAATCTCTGGTTATGCCGAAGCTTTCATTTCATTTATTTCCGGCTCTTATTCAAATGTTATGGGACTGCCATTATTTGAAACAGTAAACTCCCTGAATTCTCTGGGATTTATAAGTTATAAATAAACATCACTTTATTTTTTGCATTGCCTGCGTGGATCAACTCAATCTTGTCATCTCGTAAAGGCTTTGTTGCGTCGATCAGTTTTCCAGTTGTCATCCTGCGTGCTTGTAGCGGGATCCAGTTAAAAATATCAATATTATTGATATTTTTAGTTGTATTTCTGGACCCTGTGGATAAGCCACGAAGTGACTATAGTACCGGACAATTTTTATTTTATGTCATTCCCGCATAGACAAAACTAATCACTCCCCATTAATCAGTTTTTTAAAGTAATTGATTTTATAAGACCAGAAGTAATTTTCATTACTTTTTAAGGCTTTTATATCTAGAACGAAATCATTTTCATCATAGATAAAAATTTTAATTAACTTGAGATATGATAACGTACCGAGGATAATAGAGCGGAATAAACCCAAGAGAGATTTTAGCAATTGTTTGTCAATTATTAGTATAATTTTATTGCATGGCGATTTAAATAAACTACGAATTAGAGTATAATAAGCATAAGATTTATAAGGTTTCTTAGCTAAAATAAATTCTATCATTAAATCCCTATCCAAGCCATTTGGATAAATTTCACGCAATAATTCTTCGCTTTTAATAATAAAATCTAAATATGGCTCAATAAGAGCTATTCTTTTTTCTACAATATTGTTCATAACGGTTTAATATCCTTTAAACTTAAATTATTCAAGTATTAACCACCACAAAATATTTTATGGTGGTTGGGGAGTTAGAAGAAACCGAAAATGACAGTTTGCAATAGCTTTTAGGTTTAAGGTATGCACCTTAAACCCTGGACATATGCTATTGCCACCCCAACCATAGTTGAGGATAGTATCGTTAATGGTAGATACTCACCACATTTTCAAAAGGCTTCTAAACCCCAGAACAGCTATTCACTGCTCCAAAATGATTCTAGGCAAAACTTTAAATAAGTCAATCTGATTTTGTAAGCTTTTAACTGCAATTTAGATAAACAATTGTAGAAAATCAAAACTGTCTTGTTGCAGGGATCGATTTTTCCGTCTGAGCTAAGGAAATTACAAAGTAATTGACGAAGCAATCCAGTAAAATGCATAGCATTTTTAACTGGATCCCGCTACAAGCACACGGGATGACAAAGAAGACGACACCAATTTTTGAAGTTCATCGACATACAAAGTTTAATTTGAAAAAGGGAGAGATACCTCGGAGCTTTTGACTAGCTGCGTATACTTAATACGTGAGGATCAAAAGCAAGAAGTAATAAAGAGTTAGTAGACGAAGATTAACTTGGAAAAGAGTAATCGGTTTATAAGGCAAGGAACGGAGCATATACTTAATATGTGAGTACCGCAGCTCTTATAAAACGACGATGCCAATTTTTCAAGTTCTATCTGTGTCTACGCGATTTTTTGATATTCAAAATATATTTTTCTTACCGCATAAATCCAAGCAAGACATACGAAAGTAAACACCACCATTAGAACAGGTGAAATAGAGGTAAAAGTTGCAGTTGGGATTATGGTAAATATAATAGATTGTACAAGCCCACTTGATGATTTACCAACTTTTGCACTTATCACGTCAACAGCAGCTTTACCTTTTGTTTTTAACTCTTGATCGAGGGGAATATATAGCATTTCTCTTGAAGTATCCCATATAGAATATTTTGTTCCTTTGGCTAAAATATTCTGGATTCCGCCGATAGATACGGCGAGTGCAAGAGGTGACATTAAAATTGCCCCATCAAATAATGAGAGGATTTTTTGATCAAATACAATAAGGACAAAGAACAGAACTCCAGTAACCATTATTATCACAGGTGAGATTACAGCAGCAACAAACCAGTTATGCATACGCATAACATTATTACCGATAATAGTCATAACCATAATAGCAACGCCGGTCCAAAGTATATACAGGCTGTTAAATTCAGCATAAGTATTAACAGTTGGATATAGCTCCTTAATTTTTGCTTTCCATACGGCTTCAACTAAATTAATAGCAAAACCAAATGCTGCGGAGCAGATTAAAAGTAGCCATAAATATTTAGATTTTACAATATATTTAAAGCTCTTAATGATCCCCATACGCTCGGAAGTTGATCGTCCACTTTTTGCCTTGGCATAAAATAAAGGATTAGTAAAAACATTCCTGCTAATAAAACGAATTAGTAGACAACAAATAACTGCAACGATTGTAACCAAAATAGTTGATATTTGTACTAAAGTGATTTTGCTGTCAGAAATATTTATAAAGTGCTTCACAATAGTCTCTTTAGATGATAAATTCATCATTAAGAAGCCGACCAATATTAAAGATGAATTACCGAATAACGAAAAAAGCGTATAGAATCTTTTAGCTTCTTCAGTAGTAGTAAGCTCATTGGCGAATTGCCAAAATAATAATACATAAAAAATATTAGGCCAAAGCTCGGCAAGGCTGTAATATACTATATAACCCCAATTGCCTATTAATGATATATACCATTTAAAATGCGGGTAGCGTTCCATCCAATCAGCTAAATAGTCCGGATGCACATGAAAAATATGAATATTAGGATAGATAACAAAAGCAAATAAAACAAAAAAGCCGATAAAAAATGCAGTTAAATAATAAAAAATCTTCTCAAAAGTAAGATGATTAATCATTTTAGCATAAATAATTACAAATAAAGCAGCTGCAGGTGTAACACAATAAACTTTAGCAAAACCAGCTATCTCTGCACTGATTTCAGAAATTAAAATACTATCTTTTAATATTCGTAAAATATTTTGATTAAATAAAATGCAAAACATTAAGGCACTCATCGGAATAAATTTTCCGAGTTCGTAGTTATAAATAGGCCAAAAAGCGGCTCTAAATTTGCTTTTAAACGGTCGCGATGATGAGGTACTTAGCATTATAAAGCCCTAGGGACAAAAAAAAAACTTAAGCACTTCGAGATTTTATGAAAAGATATTTTCTCTAAAAAATTTAGAGGCTATATACTGTTTTGTTACATTCTGAAGATGCGAAAGTTTATACAATATTTTTGGTCCAATGTCAAGAAAGATTAATATAATATAAGAAAGTTAGGATGCAGAATAACGATAAATATCAGAAATATTTTGACCTATATAATAGTTATACAAAAAATCATAATTTAGGTAATAAATATTTAGAGCTGGGAGAAATAGTAGCAGAAACGAAATATTATAGGGTGGTGTATTATCCTGTGTCATCCCGTGGCTTGTCCACGGGATGACACTGAAGAAAACATGATGCCAAAAACATTTCTAATCATCCCTTCCATTTTCAATTCACCAGAAATATTTTTCTTAAGCCGCAATAAAAGCTTTATAGAGAATTTAAGAGAGCAAGGCGAAGTTTATTTAATAGATTGGTTAGAGGTTAAAGAGTCAAACTATTTATTAGATGATTATGTACATAAAATAGTTAAAGTAGTAAATGATTTAAATGTGAATAATATTAATTTGATAGGGCATTGTATCGGTGGCAATCTTGCAATAGCTGCAAATATAATCGCATCTAAATCTATAAAAACTTTAACTTTACTAACCTGCCCTTGGGATTTTTCTCACTTCTTTTATGTAAAAATGTTGCATCAATATTTAAAGCTAGATGCTTATGTAGAAAATTTGCCCTTAATTCCTAAAATCCATATACAAATTTTATTCTTTCTGCTATTTCCTGATTATTTTCAGGTTAAGCTGGATAAATTTTTTTCCTTAACCTCCGAAAAAGAGCAAGAATTAGCTTTCAGAATTGAGAACTGGCTAATGTCCGGTCACGATATACCAAGTAGCACTTATAATCAGATTATGCAGAATATATTAGGCGAAAATATGTTTATGAATTTGAAATGGAAAATAGACGGCACAGTAATTGACCCAAGCGTAATTAACTGCCCTGTATATATCGTAGCTGCAAAAAATGACCAAATAGTGCCTGAATCTTCTATTTTATCTTTGCAAAAATTGTTTAAAAACTCTACTCTTATAGAAGTACCAGGCGGACATATTAGTTATTTAATAAACAATAAGCTGACAGAGTTATTTAAATCGCTGTCATTCCCGATTACACGGTAGGTTGTTGCATGGCGTATATGTCATTCCCGCGTAGGCGGGAATCCAGCACAAAGGGCATTGTTGCGTGGATACCAAATCGTCATTGCGAGCGAATGAAATGAGCGTGGCAATGACGGAAAAACTGATCCACGCAACAATGCCGCCACGGGATGACAGGAATGGAACAAATATTATTTTAAGGAGTATATATCATGATAAAACCGGTTTACATCACTCATGCAAAAAGAACGGCTTTCGGTTCTTTTATGGGTAGTCTTAGTACTACTTACTCCCGCACCAATGATTGCGACGCACTTAATAAAAGATATTCTACAGAATAGTAAAATCGATCCGGCTTTAGTAAATGAGGTGATACTCGGGCAGGTGATCACGGGCGGTAGTGGACAGAATCCGGCAAGACAAACTCTAATTCATGCAGGTATTCCTAAAGAAGTGCCAGGCTATACAATTAATAAGGTTTGCGGTTCAGGTCTTAAAACTGTAGCACTTGCAGCAGCCTCAATTATGACCGGTGATAACGATATTGTTATAGCAGGTGGGCAGGAAAATATGTCACTCGGTATGCATGGCAGCTATATAAGAGCAGGAGCTAAATTCGGTGATATCAAAATGGTTGATCTAATGCAATATGATGGATTAACTGATGTATTCTCAGGAGTATTTATGGGTATTACTGCTGAAAATATCTCAAAGCAATTTAATATTACTAGAGAGCAACAAGATGAATTTGCCTTAAGCTCACATCAAAAAGCTGCAAAAGCCCAGAAAGCCGGAATATTTAAAGATGAGATTTTGCCGGTTGAAGTAACAATCAAGAAAACTACTAGCTTATTTGATCATGATGAAACAGTTAGACCTGATACTAGCCTTGAGATTTTGGGTAAATTACGCCCTGCATTCGATAAAAATGGCACTGTTACTGCCGGTAATGCTTCATCAATTAATGATGGTGCTGCGTGCCTTATGGTAGTGTCTGAAGAGGCTCTAAAAAAGCATAATCTAACTCCTCTTGCTCGTATTGTTTCTTACGCTTCTGCCGGTGTTGATCCAAGTATTATGGGGACTGCTCCCGTTCCTGCCTCTCAAAAAGCTCTAAGCAAAGCCGGTTGGAGCATTAACGATCTAGATCTTATTGAAGTAAATGAGGCTTTTGCCTCTCAAAGTATTTATGTTAATCGTGAAATGAAATGGGATATGAATAAGGTTAATGTGAATGGCGGAGCAATAGCAATCGGACATCCGATCGGTGCTAGCGGCGGACGTGTTCTTGTTACTTTAATACATGGATTAAGAAGAAATAAAGCTAAAAAAGGCTTGGTAACACTATGTATCGGTGGCGGTATGGGTATGGCTATGTGCGTTGAAACGATTTAAATATAACTTGTCATTTGATAAGAAATGCCATATTATAATAAATAGCAATTATGTATAATAATCATAAAAGAAAAAATGTGGAAAGAGTATTAACTAGCATGGATCAGCATGGCAGAGTGCTTATACCTGTATCAATTAGAGAAAGGTTTAATATGCACCCTGGTGAGAAAATAACTATAGAAATTCAAGATAATGAAGTTAAAATCATAAATGTTGATAACGTGATTGACGAAATACATAAAATCTTTATGAAAAATCAGCACAATAAAAAATCATCCATAGTAGATGATTTTATCGCTAATAAACGTCAAGAATATTTCATAGAAGAAGCAAGAAGTAAAAAATAATGTCGAAAATAATATTTGATGCATCAGCATTAATTGCTTTATTTGCTAAAGAAGAAGGTTATTTGTTTATTAAAAAGCATATGAAAGATGCGGTGATTTCAAGTGTAAATATTGCTGAAGTTTATAAGTATTGCATAGAAGTGCAAGGCTTGCAAAAAGATGATGCTGAGATTGTTATTAAATTATCGGATATAAAAATTATAGATTTTTGTCATGATCAAGCTCTAATTAGTGCAAGCATTATTCATAAAACTAAAGCTCATGGTCTATCACTTGGAGATAGAGCATGTATTGCACTTGCTATATTTAAAAATTATCCTATTCTTACTTGCGATAAGATTTGGAAAAAACTAGAATTAGATGTTCAGTTTATTATGGCACGATAATTAAATAGGTAATAATGACTATAGTGTGTCGTGATATATGTCTGATATAATATCTCTACAACCTAATAATGCATCCTCGCAGTGTGTCATTATATTTATAGATTCATGAAATACAGAAAAATTAGAAAATGCTTCCGGTTCGTAATTCTCCCAATAATTTTCCGCTGTTTCTACTTTATCACAAGCACGCTTTAACTTCTGACCAAAATGCTCAAAAATATTTCCTAAATTTTTTGCCCAGCTCCACGCTATAAGATAGTTAGGATCAGAATCAGTAGAATCTTTAATAGAAGTTAGCTTAAAATGCTCTAATAAATTAGAAAAGTTATCGATGAATTTATGAGAAGTTAGTGATTGATCCGGTACATATTCAGGATCAAATTTATGAAATATTTTTAATCTTTTTAAGCATACAGGTATTTCCTTAGCAAGCTCTACATAACGAGAAGCAGGATATTTTGTGCTATGAAAAGTAAAATTTTGACTATTACCCATCCCCTGCGTATCCTTGATCAGATATGCAGTAGTATCATCAATTAAACAAGAAAATATATAACTTACGGCAGCTAATTGCATGGTTGGTGACCAGTTTATAGGATTCCAAGAAGACCAGACACTAGAGGCTATATATTTAATGACTTCTTTATTATTATCCATTACATTTGCTCCTTTAAATAAATTAAAAGAAATATATTGAATGAATCTATGAAAAATACAAAAAGATTTATTGAGAATTATTAAGAGTTTAGTGATAAGCGTGTGAATTATACACAAATTTTAGAACTATAAATAGCAATATAAAAAAGTTGTTTACAACCTAACTTTTCATACTTAGGATATTTTCTATTTTAAGTATAAAATTTTGTCTATGTATAATCAATCGGACGAGCAAGTTAAAAATGTTCTGGATGTATGGAAGATTATTGAAGTACTAACTCCCTTTAAAAATGATACTTTAACTAAATATTTTGAAGCAATAGAGGAATATAAAGAAGGACAAGATAAACGAGAAAAATTTTATCATAAACTAAAAGATCATGAAGCCCTCTATTTATTAAAGGATGCTCCTTTTGAAAATTTTGACAAAAGTGAGCTGAAGATAGATTTAACTAAAAGTAAAGTTGAAGTTTATTGGAATATTTATTTAGGGTATTTAAAATGGTCAGAAGCAGAAGTAGCTATTTTAAAAAAGATAAATAAGTTATCACAAATAAACGAAGAAGTTTTACAAGATCACATCAACCAAAATAATTTAGCTCTCACTCCTATTGCCGCACTAACAACAGATGAAAATATGATCTATATGCCAAATACAATGGTTATTTCCACAGCAGCTTACGCATTAGGAGAAATTACAAGACATGATTTTTGCGAAGAAGATTTTAAAAAACTAATTAACTTTAATGATGTAGATAATAACTTAATAAACGAGGCATTGAATTTTGCAGAAATTACACCTTTAGGAGAAAGAAAGTTAAACTTAGAAAGCATCAAAAATATTATTAATTTCTTAGTTGAAGAATTTGCAATTGATCAAAAATATTTAGTTAGTCATTCTGAAATTTGCGTTAGAAGAGTTGTATCAATTGAAGAAATAGATGAAGAAAAAGAGGATAAACAAAACTTTAAGGATATTTCAAAGAATAAAAATGCTAATTTCTCTAAAGTGCCATCTTTAGAAATATTTAATAGTTTTTTTCTAAAACCTCTTAGCTTTGTTAGATATAATATCAAAAATATTTCTAACGGATCAGCAATTTCTAAATATTTAGGAAAAGAAAATAAACCAGATTCTATAGATGTGCTAGAAAATATAGATGTTTTAAAAGATTTACTTTCTCCAAATAAAATGTCATTTTCTCGTTGGCCATCATCACCGCAAAATTCACCAGCTACTTTACAAGCAGCAGCGGTTAATACAATGTTACTTAATTCTTCAGAAAATCTTTTTGCTGTTAATGGTCCGCCAGGAACAGGAAAAACAACTTTAATGTTTGATATTATTGCAAATCTTTACGTTGAAAGAGCTTTAAAACTAACTGATTTAGCGTGTCCTACAGACGGCTTTGGTAAAGATAAAAAAAACTATCCAAATCCTCCGTCATCCAAAGTTTTTACGCATTATATAAAAGCTTTAAAGCCGGAGTTACAAAATTACGGTATGGTTGTAGCTTCATCAAACAATAATGCCGTTGAAAATATATCTAAAGAAATATCGTTGTATAGCAAAATAGATACTCTATACCACAAAGATTTGAGTTATTTTAAACAACTTGTACCTAACAAAGATAAAAATCTAAGCTGGGGTACTTTTGCAGCAGCTTTAGGTAATAATAAAAATAAAGCAAAATTTACAAATAAGTTTTGGAAATATAAGAAAAATCAGCAAAATAAAGATGATAAGAGAGAAGTTCATCACGCAATGCTTCAATATTTAAATTTACTTGTTAATAATAAATGTGAAGATAAAGCTCCTGAACATTATAAACCTGAATATTATAGTGCAGGAATTAAAGATGAATGGAACAAAGCTTGTACTGAATTTTTAACCTTACATAAGGAAATTGATCAAACTTATAAATATATTGAGTCGGTTATTGATCTTAATAAGGAAAGACACAGCATATTGAAAAAACATGATATTTATGAAGATAATGAGCATACAAAAAAATATTTAGAATCGATTTTAACCAATACAAAAAATCAGATAGAACTCAATAAAAGAAAAATTGACGATTACGATCTAGGTTATTTCAAATCTCTTCATAAATTATTCAAAACAAGAACATATCGTACACATAAAGAATTATTACAAAGACACGAAGATCAGTTAAATTATGAAAAATCAATCGTAAATGATCTTAAAAGATTGATGGACATAGGCGAGCTTTTATTAGAACCGCATAGATTCTTAAAAAATAGAAATTTTGATGTTGAGGCTTTTGAAAATGATTCATTTTGGGATAAAAAATTAAGTGATTTACATAAAACTCAACCTTGCTTTAATATTGAATTTGAAAAATTAAAATCAAAATTATTTATTCAGGCAGTTAAGTTACATGAAATATTTATACATGCTAATGCTGATAGTTTTTGGCATAGCTTGAAGTATTTTTTTGATATAGTAATGAATTCTTCCATAGCGGGTGATACTGAAATGAATAAAATTGCTTGGCAAAATTTCTTTACGGTTATACCGCTTGTCTCAACAACTTTCCATTCATTTGATAGAATGTTTGACAGTGTTGGACATAATGAAATTTCTTGGTTACTTGTTGATGAAGCAGGGCAAATACCTCCACAATATGCAGCTAGTGCTATTTTTAAGTCTAAGAATGTTATAATAGTAGGCGATCCGATGCAAACAGAACCGGTTTCTATACTTAAACAAGATTTAACTGAAGCATTATGTAAAAAGTTTAATATTTTATCTACAGATTGGTCACCGCATAAAGTTTCCGTGCAACATTTAGCAGATCGTAATTCCTTATATCAAACTAAATATAGCAAAAGTACAGTCGGCTTTCCGTTGTTAGTCCATAGAAGATGTCAAAACCCAATGTTTGATATATTTAACAAAATTGCTTATGACAATAAAATGATTTATGCAGTAGCACCGCCAGAATTAGTAATTAGAAAAATTTTAAAAACATCAAGATGGATCAATGTTGTTGATAACAATATTAAAAAATCTAAACATGAATCAGAAGCAGAATTTAATGCATTGCTTGAGATTCTCGAACCTATTTTAAAACATCCAGATTCAGCTGAGTTATTAAATCAGATTTATATAATAACGATGTATAAAAGCTTTAGTCTTTATATACAAAAAAGTATCAAGGATAAATTCTTAGCATTAAGTAAAAATCAAAAAATACCTAAAAAATTACAAGATTTTTATACTAACAATATCGGCACGATACATGCTTTTCAGGGCAAAGAAAACGATACGGTTATTATGATGCTAGGGGCTCAACGTCCTCAAGATACAGGCACTAGAAATGTTATGACTAAAAAGCCTAACGTTTTAAACGTCGGTATTAGTAGAGCAAAAAATAATCTCTATATTATTGGTAATGCTGAGATTTGGTTGAAGCATGATTATATGAAAGATATATATAATATGCTTTCTTAGTTGTCACCCCGTGGCAGCATTGCCCACGTGGCTCCCCTGTCATCCCGTGATTTATTCACGGGATCCAGCTAAAAAATACTAATATTATTAGTATTTTTTATTATTTTTCTAGATGCCTCAGGTACAAGCAACTAGATGACAGCTTTAAAGCGAATGGCAATTTAATTCCGCTTCTTCCGTTCTTGTAAAATAATTGTATGTATTTGTTGAATAGTATCGTTAAAATCATCGTTAGTAATTATATGATCATACTCGTTAGAGTGCGATATTTCTGCTTGTGCTGAAGCCATGCGTAGTTGTATTGCTTCTTCATTATCAGCAGCTCTATTTCTTAAACGTTGCTCCAGTACTTCAAGGTTAGGAGGTAAAATAAATATAGAAACGGCATTAACTGCATTTTGCTTTATACTCCTTGCACCTTGCCAATCAATATCGAATAAAACATCTAGCCCTTGATTTAACAAATTTTCGACATGTTTTTTAGGGGTGCCATAATAATTATCATATATTTTAGCATGTTCAAGAAATTGATTTTGTTTAACTAATTTCTCAAACTCAACTTTAGTTTTAAAATAGTAATTTACTCCATCTTGCTCATTTGGTCGTGGTTTTCTAGTAGTTGCCGAAATTGATAAGCGTAGATTATGATCGATTTCTAATAATGCCTTTGCTAAGCTTGATTTACCTGCACCAGATGGGGAAGATAAAATTATGATCAACCCTTTATTTTTTGTCATATTTACTAACTATTCGTATTAGGTACAGTTCTTTTTATTACCTCATCCGTAGTACAACTAAAATATTTTGCTATTTTTAAAATTGTATCTATTTCAGGATTAAATTCACGATTTACTTCCGCTCTCATAATTCTGCTAATGGTAGTGTAAGGGACATCGGTAACCTCAGCAAGATATTTACGGTCTATTTTTTCTTGTTTTAACTTTTCTTCTAAAAATTCTTTTACTTTAGTAGCAAGTGCCATATTGTTATGCTCCAAATAGTTGGATTAAATATTTGTATCACGACGAAAACCATCTTCGGTGTTATCCCAGCGTGGTATTGTTGCGTGGATCCTTTCCTCCCAAGCCACGGGAGGCATTGCCTGCGTGGATCATTCTCCCCCTGTCATCCCGTGATTTATTCACGGGATCCAGCTAAAAATACTAATTTTATTAGTATTTTTTATTATTTTCTGGATCTAGTTCCCAAGCAACTAGATGACACCGAGGGCGTTTTTGGATCCATGCGGGCAATGCCTATGCGGGGATGACATATGAGCCATTTACCAGCAGTTCTTTATAATTATAGGAAATTTATACGGACTGACAATAACTAAATCAAAGCGAATATTATAATTATTATATTTACTATTGCTGCTTAAGAACATTTCAGCTGCTCGCTTAATTCTTTTTTGCTGATCAAAAGATACAAATCTATCATCAATGTTAGAACTTCTTGCTTTTACTTCAATAAAAACAATTTCTTTATTACGCAGTGCGATGATATCTATTTCACCGACATAATAACGTTTTCTATGATGAAGAATTTGATAAAATTTTAATTTATAGATTATTATACAGATATATTCGGCGATAATACCAAGATATTTTTTTTCATGTATACTCGTTTATTTTGAAAAATTGGCTTCGTTACTTCTCGCTTTTGGTCCTCACGTGTAATAAACTACGCTGCGGTCAAAAGCTCCGAGATGCCTTGCTCTTTTCCAAACTAAACTTCGTCTACTTTTTTTATTCTTTAGGCAATAATACTTGCACAAACTCAGTTTTAGATAGATCGGCAGCGATGTTAACTATAACATCATTTTCTGTAACTTCAGAGACATAACCAACTAAGATACCCGCTGGGTAAGTACTGCCATGACCAGAAGTTATTATCTCTTCATCTTTCTGTACTAAATGATTATTTGGTAGATATAAAATTTTACTATTGTTATTGTTACCGGCTAAAATGCCTTGTTCTCTTGAGGAGCTTGTTTTAATGGGTATTCTAGAGTTAACATCACTAATTAGCATAACTTTAGCGTAATTATTGCTTACTTCTATTACTTTGCCGACTAATCCTTGTGAATCGGTCGTAACAATTTGATCAGGTTCAACTCCGTGTTTTCTACCAGCAGAAATTAATGCCGTTTTAGAAAAAGGACTAAAAGACACGCTTAATAACTTAGCAGTAACATATTTAAATTCTTCTTCTTCAGTAACTGTTAAGAGATCTTTTAGAGCAATATTTTCAGCCCTTACTGATTCTACTTCACTCTGAAGATGTTTGAGCCTTGCTACTTCAAGCTCAAGTTCTATATTTCGTTTTTCTAGATCTTGAAAATAAACGAATTTTTGTTTTATAGAATTTACACTTTCAAATATATTTTCATAAAATACTAATCCAGCTGATAATACGCTGCCTGTTATTTCAATAGATACATTGGATATTTTTTTAGGTGAAACAAGAAATAAATATAAAGATAACCCAAGAAAAAATATGACAAAAAAGCGTTTAAGAGTAACTAGTATAGTTCTTACTAGCTCCAAGGAACTTGAAGAATTTTTTACTCTATTCGCAAGTATCGCCATCTTTAATCCTGTTTAAATAGTACATGTTTTAGCTTTGTAAAATCTTCAAGTGCTTTTCCTGTGCCGAGTGCTACACATGATAGTGCATCATCTGCAATTATCACAGGTAATTTTGTTGCCTCACTAAGAACAAAATCAAGATTTCGAAGTAATGAGCCACCACCTGTTAGCACTATTCCTTTATCAACTATATCAGAAGATAATTCGGGAGGCGTCGCCTCTAATGCTACTTTTACTGCCTCAACGATTTGACTTACCGGTTCTATTAGACTATCAGCAATTTGTCTTTCATTCAATACCATTTCCTTTGGAATGCCATAAATTAAATCACGACCTTTGATTTCCATAACTCTTGGTTCTGTATTTTGATCTACATAAGCAGTACCTATTTCTTGCTTTATCTTTTCGGCTGTAGCCTCACCAATTAGCAGGTTATAATGCCTTCTTATATATGAAATAATAGCCTCGTCCATCTTGTCGCCACCGACTCTTACGGACCTTGCATATACTATACCACCTAGTGACAAAACTGCAACTTCTGTAGTACCACCACCGATATCAACAATCATTGAACCCGTGGCTTCTGTTACAGGAAGCCCAGCACCAATTGCTGCTGCCATAGGCTCTTCAATTAAATATACATCCTTACCACCTGCACTTTCTGCTGCTTCTTGAATAGCACGACGTTCAACAGGGGTAGAGCCTGACGGCACACAAACAACAATCGTTGGACCAAAAAAAGAACGACGATTATGTACCATTTTAATAAAGTATTTAATCATTTCTTCTGCACCTTTAAAATCGGCAATCACGCCGTCTTTTAAAGGTCTCTTAGCTTCAATATCAGTTGGAGTACGACCAAGCATCATTTTTGCTTCATGACCAAAAGCATAAGGCACAAAAGAGCCATCTTTTTTTATTAATGCAACTACTGAAGGTTCACGAAGAACAATACCGCGTCCTTTTTGATATA
Source organism: Rickettsia bellii RML369-C (assembly GCF_000012385.1). NCBI lineage: Bacteria > Pseudomonadati > Pseudomonadota > Alphaproteobacteria > Rickettsiales > Rickettsiaceae > Rickettsia > Rickettsia bellii. The sequence continues at coordinate 149,165 of NC_007940.1, read as the reverse complement.
CGATAGTATTTGCCGTACCAAGATCAATAGCCATACCGGAAGAAAACCCTTCCAAAAATTTCATTATCATTTTTCTTTTTCTCTCTAAATTCTAAAAATTCTTCTATGCTAAATTAATTATAGACGAAGTTTTATTTGGAAAAGAGCAAGGCGTTTCATATTTTTTGACCGCAGCGTATACTTAATACGTGAGGATTAAAAAATATGAAACAACGCCGCCAATTTTTCAAATAAAACGAGTATAATTTAAATTTCTTTATAATGTAAAATAATAAAGTTACTAATAAAAAATATTAACATACTTGGTAACAAAATAGCAGCAATTAAAGATAGATTATTATAGGTCAGTACTTTAAGCAATATTTCTGATAATGAATATACTATAAAACCTGAAAATAATCCCAATATTAATATTTTTTCTTGCGAGTTATCACGTTGTTTTAGGCTAATAAAACAACTTGCTAAAATTATAGTTGCTATCATCATTGCAGGTTTAAATAGTTGCTTATAATAATAAACTTGGTAATTAGTAATAGGTAGACCTGAATTTAATAATTCATCGATTAATTTAGGTAGCTTCCAAATGGAAACCATTTCAGGATGAGTAAACTTATTTACCAAGCTATTAACAGATAAATTAGTTGGTATAGTTAAGTTGTTATGTGCTTCGGTACTATCTTTTGTAAAAACTTTGACCCTGTTTAAATGTAGTGATTTATTTTCAATGATGCCATATAATGCATCAATTCTTTTTAGAAAATTATTGTTATTATCAATAAATAAAACTGTAATATTGTTTAATTTTTTTTCAGAAATATTAATAAATTGTGTTTGAATTATTTGATTTTTCCCATTTAAAGCTTCAAAAAATAGTAACCCTGATTTAGATATTACTGCTTCATTATGTGTTTTTTTAGTAAGCTTTGCTTCCAGTAAATCATATTTTTGTAAGCCTAAAGCACCGATAGGATTTAATATAGTCGTAAAAACTATACCTAAAATTAAAGTCACGATATACGGAATTATCAATACTTGCCAAATATGGATACCGCTAGATAATATAGCAGTTAACTCATTATTTTTTGTTAAGTTTCTAAGGAAAAAAAGCATAGAAGTAAAGCTGATTAAAGCAGAAACTTGATTCAAAAGATATGGAACTTTATATAATATAAATCGCCAAAAAAAATCAAAAGGCACATACATGTTTTTGAATTTTTGTAAGAGATCAAAGAGATTGGATATGATTAATAATCCAATTAAAATAGATAATATAATAAAAAAACACTTGAAGTATAATTTAGCAAGATACCAAGAAAGTGTTTTTAAATTAATCATTTAAATTCAATTTAATAATGATTTTTTAGAATATTGTAAGGATTGCTTCGTCAATTACTTCGTAATTTTCTCGCAATGACGGAAAAACCGATCCACGCAAGCAAGCCCCCGTGGTGGCATTGCCTGCGTGGATCGAAAAACGCCCTCGGTGTCATCTAGTTGCTTGACCACGGTATCCAGAAAATAATAAAAAATACTAATTTTATTAGTATTTTTAACTGGATCCCGTGAATAAATCACGGGATGACAGGGGAAAATGACCCATGCAACAATGTCGCCACAGTATGACACCGATCACGTTTTTTGATCCATGCGGGCAATGTCCCCGTGGTCAAACTAACTAGATGACACATATAAATTTGTGTGGTGGGGCTGGTAGGACTTGAACCTACGACCACACCGTTATGAGCGGCGTGCTCTAACCAACTGAGCTACAGCCCCATGTTCATCTGAATTTTATATAATTATTATGGCTATAAGTCCAGCAAAATTTTTATATTTTTTTAATATATATTTTAAATTTAGCTATTTTTTGCTACGAGTAAAACTAGCCTTCATTTATTAGTAGTATACTCAAATAATTTGGAAAATTGAAATATAAAACAAGGATCGAACACGCAGAGCCTAACTTAATAGGTGAGCATGTGAGTTCCCAAAAGTTTTGCAGAGCCAATTCTTCAAAGCAGAAGAGTATACAAATAAAAAAGGTCGAGTAATAATTACTCGACCTTTCCTAGCAATACTAAATCTAATGATTTAGAAAATTTTTAGTGATGTACAACTGTTACAGCTCTACGATTGTAAGCATGAGCTTCTTCAGTATTACCCATCATAGCAAGTCTATCTTTACCATAAGATATTGTGCTTACTCTGTGATGCTCAATTCCTTTATGTCTTAGGAATTCTGCAGCTTTTTGTGCTCTTCTTTCACCTAAAGCTAAGTTATACTCTCTAGTACCTCTGTCATCACAATGTCCTTCAACAGTAGCTTTTACATGAGGATGTCTTGATAACCAGCAAGCTTGTCTTTGTAATTCTTCTTTAGCTTTTTCAGATAAAGCAGAACTATTGAAAGCAAACCATACAGCATTACCTGCTTGCTTTTCAAAATCTTTCATTATAGATGTTTCTTCTGATTGATTCATTGCACAACTATGTGACGCTCTTTTGTTTTTGTTACACCCTGCAAGCACAAATAATGCAAGAACAGCTAATGTTATTTTTGTTATTTTCATAATTAAACTCCTTGAGGTTATAATTTATTAAAATTTAAATTATTCAGTTAGATAACAAGTTTAAACTAACTAAAACTATGAGGTTAGTATATATCATTATTTTCTGAGTTTAAAGGCTAAAATACTATAAAATACAAATAGTGCTATATAAATGTGGTAAAAATATCATTGACCTTACACCAAAACTACCTTTAAAGAAGTCATAATAGGTTTGAATTAGCAATATTTAAGGATGTTAAATTATAGTAGATAGACGAAGTTTTATTTGGAAAAGAGAAATCGGTCTTGAAGCTGATACTAGCTGCGTAGTTAACTTACGTGAGGATTATCAGCAAGAGACTTTGTTGCCAATTTTTCAAATAAAGCAAGTATATCACCATCTTAGTAAAGCACTACCCCAAGTAAGACCAGCACCAATAGCCGAGAATAAAATAATATCACCTTTTTTGATTTTACCTGAAGCTTTGAGAGTACTTAAAGCAAGGGGAATAGAAGCAGATGAACAATTAGCATGTTTTTCTACAGTTTTTACTACTTTATGATCTTCGACATTTAATAGCTCGGCAAGCTTATTAATGATACGTACATTTGCTTGATGGGGGATAAAATAGTCAATATCGTTTACAGTAAAATTATTATTGCGTAATAATTCCTCTATAGATTGGTGCATTTTCTCTACTGCAAGACGGAATAGTTTCTGCCCCTGCATAATTATTTTACCGCTGCTGCCATTCATACTTACGCCACCATTGGTGTATAGTATTTCGTAATCTGCACCGCTTGAGAAAATATTGCTGTCTATTATACCGGAGTTATCATCACTACGTTGTAGGATTACACTGCCTGCTCCGTCACCAAATAAAACACAAGTAGCTCTATCTTCCCAATCCAGTAAAGAGGTCATTTTTTCAGCACCTATCAGCAGGATAGTTTTATATTTACCGGAAGAAATAAGAGAATTTGCTACTTGCACGCCATAAACAAAACCGGCACATACGGCTTGTAAATCAAATGACGGAACATTATTTAAACCGAGATAACCTTGTAGTTTAGTTGCAACTGATGGGAAGCTATTATCAGGAGTAGTAGTGCATGTAATAATTAAATCAATCTCATTTACTGAAATATCGGCATCCGCTATAGCCTTTTCAGCGGCTTTTAAAGCAATATGAGAAGTATATTCAGTATCACCTGCTATATGACGCTGCGAAATACCGGTTCTTGTTCTAATCCACTCATCGTTAGTATCAACAAATTTTGCAAGCTCATCATTGCTAACAACTTTTGGAGGGAGATATCCGCCGCAGCCAATAATTTTACAGGTCATAAAAATTTAAGTTTAAGCTACTTCTTCTTCAGTTTCGATTTTTTTCGTTACTACTTGACGATTATTATAAGTACCATCAATTAAAGAAACGTGATGCGGAAGTTTATATTCACCAGTTTGAGAGTCAACTATTACATTAACTTTACCAAGTGCTAAATGTGAACGTCTCATATTACGTCTTGATTTTGATGTTTTCTTCTTTGGAACTGCCATTATTTACCTCTTTTATTAAAAAGTATTTGTCAAATTAGTGAAGCAGTATATTATAATCTTATAATAAAATCTAGATAAAATTAAATTTATGAAATTTTTCTTAATATTCGTCTCCACTATATTCGTCATTTTTTCCTTAAGTGGTTGCCAAACTATTGAAAATAGAGGGCAATCTATAGATGACTCAGCACTTACAAAATTAGAAGCAAAAAAACTAAGTAAAACAGAAGTGGTAGAGCTAATTGGCACTCCTACCATGATCCCAGAATATTCTCAAGATACATGGTATTATGTCGAGCGAGTTATGTCACAAAGAGCTTGGCTTAATCCTAAAATCGTAAAACAGAGAATAGTAAAAATTACCTTTGATAGCCGTAATTTAATGCAAGAGATTGTCGTCATTGATGATTCACATAGGCATGATATTGAAACGATCAGTGAATATACGAAAACATACGGCACTGAACTTAATGGCTTACAAAAATTCGTTAAAAACCTAGGTAGATTTAATAAAACTACTGGCGGAAATAAGAATAAAAATAAAAGCAAGAAAAAGAAATAAGTTGTTGTACTGTCATCCTGCGTAGGCTTTGGCGTTATTGCGTAGATTATTTTCCCTTGTCATCCCGTGATTTATTCACGGGATCCAATTAAAAATACTAATAAAATTAGCATTTTTTAGCTGGATTGCGTACGTACAATTACTTCGTAATTTCCTTAACTCAGACGGGAAACTAATCCACGCTAGGCAAGCGGGAATAAGATATGAAACGCACTACAAGCTATCGCTGTCGTGTATTTTTTCAGAAACTTCACCGGAAAATATAACATTACTTTGCTCTGTAATAATATCTGTTTGTTTAATAATGCTTACTGTTTCACAAATAAGTGTATTGAGATTACCGATAATTTTAGAATCTGAGCTAGTGACATCTAGCATTATATTGCTAATAAATTTTTTGATTAAATTATCTCTAGCAACTATTAGATCAGGACTATATTTTTCTTCTGCAACTTTCTCGTTAATTTTTATAAATCCATGTAAAAATACTTGTACTCTGAAATAATTAACAATTTCAAAAGCCTTATTGAAACATTTTATGGCTTTATGATTATTTTCCTTTATTTGTTCATTTAATCTAATTAAGGAACATCCTTTGTAGAAATAACAGGTAGCAATAATATCGGGGTTAGCATTTTTACTATTTTGCTCTAAAGCTTGATCAAAAAAATCTACAGCCTTTTCATTTTTTCCTGCAAAATATGCAGCTAGCCCTTTGCAATAATCAGATTCTTGATTTTTATTTAGTTTGCTTAAAACTGCTGCTTTAGCTAAATAACTATCTTCAAAACTAATATTAATAAACCGATCACCATTTTTTTCGTACTCATTTTTGTAATTAATGAATTTATCTAAAGCGTTTATTTCTTCTTCATATTTTTGGAGAGTATTAAAAAGATGGGCTTTATTATAATAAGCATAAATACAATGTTCATCTTGTGAATGATGAGGATTAAGCGTTAAAAGCTTATCATAAATTATAATAGCTTCTTCAGCCTTTCCTAACTTCCCCAAACAAGCTGCTTTGCCAAAATAAGCGGAATACATATATTTGTTGTAAATAGTAGCCTCACCATAATTGATTGCAGCTTCATCAAATTGTTTTAATTTTTCTAATAAATACGCTTTATACAGATAGGCTTTAGCAAGTCCATTATTATAATTATTAATTTCTTCTTCATAATAGATATTTTTAGTATCTATATAAAAATTACTTGCCATATTTATAGCTTTGTTAAAAAATGCTAGTGCTTTCTCAGATTGTTCATTTTCAAAAATAAGCCCTAATCCTAAGTAAGGAATAGGATAATAATTATCTGTAAAAAATTTATTATCTTTGCCGTATTCTATAGATAATTTATAAGCAGCCATTGCTTCTTGAATCTTACCTTGATTAAGCAATTTATTCCCTATAGTGCCGTAGTTAAAAATTATTTCTTCAGTGGAATTAAATATTTGAAATGGAACATGTTTTCTTATTTCATCTGAAAGTCTATTTCTTTCTTCTAATGTTTTAGGCAACTCTTGTGCTAGTATTTCTTCATCTGATTCGCTGAAACATGATATTGGATCTCTCATGATTCTTTTTAATTTTTGGATATGTTCTTCAGTTAATTTTCGTTTCATAGTTTAATAATATTTTTTATTGATATATTTATACCTTTGATACTGCAAAATTTATTAAATCAATTTGGGATTCGTGTTTGCTCACGTATTTTTATACGCTTAGCTTAACTCATCACTTATTTGATTTCTAACCTTTGAAGTATCTGCGGTATACGTTAAAAATTATTAAAATTTTTAACCGCTCGAATCATATAAAAAAATTAAATACAATAATTCTTGAATTGATAGTTTTATTAAGTGGAATTGGTGTATGAGATTCTATAATTGAATAGAATTTGAAAAATTGGCACAAAGTTAGATAAGGATATGCCAACTCTTCATTTATTAGCAGCATAAACCGCTAGTAAATGAAGAGAATTATTAGATAATAATGAAAATAAAGCAATTAATTAGAAACTTTTATTGCATTTAATTTATTATATAGTTTGTAAATAGACTGTTCAGCATCGTTAATTTTTCTATTAACTACTTTCAATAATTTTTTTGAAGGCTCTTCAGTTATTTGTGCAGCAGAGCTTATCTGTTCTGCTAAATTTTTAAGAGATTCTTGTATTTCTATAAAGGATCTTCTAAATTGCTCTTTAATCGTAGTAGATGATTCTTCAAGCTCTTTTATTTTTAAACATAAATTTTCTAAAAGCTGCTCTACCTTAGCTTGCATTAAGTTTAATTTTTGCTTCTCTTTTTCACTAAGATAACTTAATGTTTCTTGCATTTTTGCTTGAATTCTTACCTTTGTAGTACGATCAAGTTCTGAAGTAAGCCCAACCTTACTCATCAAGAATATTATCCATTTGTGAACATCAAAATGATACCATTTTGCACCGTTACGATAGTCTGAAGGGAAAGCATGGTGATAATTATGCCAATTTTCTCCAAGTAAAAATAAAGCCATCCACCAAATATCCCCAGCAGTTCCTTTATAATATTTTTTACTACCAACAAAGTGGCATAAAGAATTTACACAAAAAGTTGCTTGTTGTTGCAGGAATCTACCAAGCCCCATGAATAAAAATCCCATATATGCCGAATGTAGAGTACCGCCGACTAGATAGCCTATAATTAATGGTACAGCTACATTCATAAAGACTGCTATCTGCCAATAATATCTTAGCTGCCACTTTAATAAACTGTTTTTACCAAGTTTAACCCAAGTAATACGATCGATAGATTTGTAGCTGCCTTGCCCAACTAACATCCAGCCTATATGAGACCAAATAAAACCTAAAACCCTATTTTCAAATTTTAAAGGACTATGCGGATCTTGATCTGTATCTGTTTTAGCATGGTGCTTATAGTGATTTGAAGCCCAAGATAAAGCAGGTCCTTGCAAAGTTCCAGCAGATAGTACAACTAAAACAAACTCAGCATATTTATTTATCTTATAAGAATGATGAGACCATAATCTATGCAATCCAATTCCAACCGTAATATTATTAACATAATAACTGCTAATCAGAAGAATAATTTCAGTCCAACCTATTCCATAATTGGATACATATTTAACTAAAAGCGATATCAGGATAACAGGATAAATTATTAGTGCAAAAAATGCAGGCTTATTTATTTTACTTAGCATAAAGTTTAACCGATTTTTAATTGTAACAATGAACCTAACTAGCATCGATAAGAAATATTAACACAATTAATATATAAATACAAAGAAATTTTTAAGTATCTGATTCTACTATATCTTTATTAAGAGAATAACCAATAAAACGGACTGTTTTAATAATTGGGCTATCTTTTCCTAAAGCATCTCTAATTCTATTTATATGCACATCAATCAGACGCTGGTTAAAACTTTCGTCATCTTCCCATAAATATCGCATTATTTCTCGGCGTGAATATACACTATCGGGCGACTGCAGAAAAAGTCGCAGAATTTTAAATTCTGTGGGACCTAAACGAATAGTTTCCTTGCCCTTATAAACCCTTTCAGCATTTAAATCAATGCTTATATTTTTAAATTTGATAATATTATCCTGTAGAATTGTTTTAGAGCGTCTTAACAAGTTTTTCAGAAAATGGATGATCTGATCAGATAAGAAAGGTTTATAGAAAAATGATATCAAATCATCGATCTCCATTAAATTTAACTGTTTAGTTGAGGACAGAAAAATTATCGGTGTACTAGAAAGCCTATCAATTTTCCTAATATTAGATACAGTAACCATAGGATTTTCCTGTAGTTCTGCATTAGTAACTATGATAGCAAGGGGTTCATAGAAGAAATAATTTAATATTTTTTCTATGTTTATAATCCTTGTTATGTTAAAGCCTGCTCTTTCTATATCGTTACATAAAGAAATATTAATGCTTTTTTTATTTTCTTCTTCTATGATTAGAAGTTGTGGTAAGAGTTTGTCTAACACCAAATTAACCTCTGTTAATATTTAGTAAATAATTGAAAATTTTTGTTAATAATCTTCAGATTTACTAGGGGTTATAGCAAACTTTTTTTAAAAATAAACAAAGAAATAATAATTTTTTAAAAATAATACTTGAATTTAATAGTTTCAGTTGCTATAAATAGCTTTATTTTAAAGTTTTTGTTGGGATTCTTATAATTATGAGTTTTTACGAGTCAGTTTTTATTGTGCGTCAAGACGTATCATTAAATGATATAGATAAAATAGTTGATGATTTTAGTAAAATCATCAAAGATAATAACGGTGCTATTGTAAAAAAAGAATACTGGGGATTAAGAGCTTTAGCTTATAAAATCGGTAATCACAAAAAAGGACATTATTACCTTTTAGGTCTTGATACTACTCCAGCCGTAAAGCAAGAGCTAGAAAGAAAAATGAAACTTAATGAAAATATCATAAGATTTCTTACACAGAAAGTAGATTCAATTAGTAATGAGCCTTCACCGATATTAAAAAATCAAAGTACAGAAAATACTCCAGTAATTGATGTAACGGCTAATTAAAATAATCAAATCTAAATTTGCAGGAATTAAGGTAAAGAATGTCGAAAAATAATACTAGTGAAACAATAACCCGAAAACCAATGGAAAGAGCTTCTAAAAAAGTGTTCTTTAGAAGACGTAAAGGTTGCCCTCTTTCCGTGCCTAATGCACCGGTTATTGATTATAAAAATCCAGAGCTTTTAATAAAATTTGTTTCCGAAGGCGGTAGAATGCTACCAAGTAGAATCACAAATGTTTGTGCAAAAAAACAAAGAAAGCTAAATAATGCTATTAAAATTGCAAGAATTTTAGCGTTGTTACCTTTTGTATTTCAAGCTAAGTAAAGGACGTATAATACCATGGAAGTTATTTTAATTAAACCGGTAAGAAAATTAGGTAAGATAGGGGAAATACATAAAGTAGCCGACGGATTTGGTCGTAATTATCTTTTACCACAAAAATTAGCTATTAGAGCTACCGAGCTTAATAAAGAGTTGATTGTTAAGCAGAAACATGAATTAGAAGAAAAAGATAAACAAATAAAATCAGAAATAACAAAAATTAATGATCTTATTAAAGATCAAAAATTAATTTTTGTTCGTCAAACATCAGATGATGGTAAGTTATTTGGTTCAGTAAATAATAAAGAAATAGCCGAAAAATTATCTCAAGCTGTATCTTACCCTATTTCTCATTTAAATATAATTCTTGATACTCAGATTAAATCTACAGGAATTTACAAGGTTGAAGTAAGATTGCATGCTGAGCTTAGTACAGAAGTTACAGTGATTGTTGCAAGATCAGAATCAGAGATACAAGATTATTTACGTGAGCAGAAAACTGAAAAATCTACAACAGAGCCTTTAGCTGAGTCAGCTTAAGGCTATCTTCGCTACTCTGCAATTTGATTTGTCTTTATTCAAATGCTTTATTTATCCCGTAATTTAATTACGGGATAAATAAGATAATAATCACCAAACATCTATCTTAGTTAATGCATAATTAGTACTTATTATATGCAAAGAAGTAAGTACTGCTTGTGTAGACTAGTTTCCTCTATTACCCTATCACGGCATTGCCTACATCGAAAAACGTGATCGGTGTCATCTAGTTGCTTGTCCTATTACCGGACAATTGATTTATTCACGGGATCCAGTTAAAAATAATAATAAAATTAGTATTTTTTATTATTTTCTGGATACCGTGGTCAAGCCACGGTATGACACCAAACACGTTTTTCGATCCACGCAACAATGCCGCCACGGGATGACTACCTTAGGGTGCTTTTCGATCCACACGGGCAAAGCTTCTGCAGGAATGACATAGAATAATAACTGTCCGGCACTATTCATCACCATAGGCGAGTCCTAAAATTTGGCTTACCCAATCTTAAAGTATCAAGGATATACAAATTATCTTTATTCGGGGGCGTTTGCAATAGGTCTATTTTCATAAATTCTTTTTGTCTGCAATACTATTTCTCCGATTTTTTTCTGTAAAATCTCTATAGGCGGTAATTCTGTCCAATATCGTGCAACATGAATATACTGCTAATAAACGAAAAGTCGGTAGACGAAGTTTAATTTGGAAAAGAGCAAGAAGTCCACAAGATGAGGAGCGGAGCGTATACTTAATACGTGAGCACCGCAGTACTTATAGGACGACGTAGCCAATTTTTCAAATTAAACAAGTATACCGCTTGCCGACATTTCTAACAACTCTACTTGGGCGTCAGATTTTTCAGAACATAATATAATACCTATTGGAGGCTTTTCATTTTCAAAACATTCGTTCTTTTTTAGCCAATTTAAATATAGCTCCATTTGACCTTTATACTCTGCTTTAAATTTTCCTGTTTTTAACTCAATCGCTACTAATCTTTCTAGCTTTCTATTGAAAAATAATAAATCTAAATAGAAATGTTCATTATTTATAGTCATACGTTTTTGCCTTGCCACAAATGAAAAGCCGGTACCTAGTTCTAAAATAAATTGTTCAATACGCTGTAATATTGCATTTTCCAAATCACTTTCATAATGTTCATCTGGAAGTTCTAAAAAATCAAGTATGTAAGGGTCTTTAAGAATTAAATCAGGCTCTAACCTAGAATCTGTTTTAAATAATGATATTACTTGTTCTTCAGATCTATTAGATAACTTCGTTCTTTCATATAACATTTTATCAATATTACTACGTAACTTTCTAACACTCCAATTTTCTTGTATAGACATATACGCATAAAATTCTCTTTGATTCTGTTCTTTTAGAGGTAATAACTCTATTATATGACTCCAACTTAATTGGTGCGACAGTGTCGCACTAATTTGTTGCTCTTTAAAAGATTGATAAAATTGATTCATGCGAATTAGAGCTATACGAGAAAAGCCTTGCCTATATAAGGAAGAAAGACCTTTAGCTAAAGTCTTAATAACCTCCTGCCCGTATTCCGCTCTTGTACTTTTAAGGATTTCTATGCCAGTATACCGCAGATATTTTAAGATTTGGAAGTCAAATAAGCGGTGAGCCTGCGGAGCGTACAAATAGTACGTGAGCAAAGGCGAATCCTGAAATTTAGCTTACCAAATATTGAAATATCAAAGGTATATAACATTGTCATTTCGGCATTAGCTTTAATGGCAATTCTAACTTTAGCATTATTAATAAGAACGCTAATATCATTTATTAGTTCATTAGTATTTGTTATTATTTCATTCATGGATTTTTCTATATATTATGTTTTGCTATTTCTAATTGATTTTAATAAAAATTTCAACACCAAAAGTTTTATATTAACTTTAAAAAATAAAATTTGATTTTTTAGAATTAAGCCTATATTTTAATTTAATTAAGAATTAGTTAAGTATGGAAGCTTATGTCAAATATAGATAAAGAAAAAGCAGTTGCTGCGGCTCTCGCACAGATTGAAAAAAGCTATGGTAAAGGCTCGGTTATGAAACTTGGTCAGCGTCCTAATGTTGATATAGAATCTGTATCAACCGGTTCGCTTGGGCTTGATATAGCTCTTGGAATTGGCGGAATTCCTAAAGGTAGAATAATTGAAATTTTTGGTCCTGAAAGCTCGGGTAAAACTACTCTCACATTGCATTTAATTGCTGAGGCACAGAAAAAAGGCGGAACATGTGCATTTATTGATGCTGAACATGCGTTAGATCCGGCTTATGCTAAAAAGCTTGGAGTCAATATTGACGAGCTTATCATATCTCAGCCTGATACAGGAGAGCAAGCTTTAGAAATTGCTGATACTTTAATTCGCTCCGGCGGTATTGATATGATAATAATAGATAGTGTTGCCGCTCTAGTACCGAAATCAGAGATTGAAGGCGAGATGGGCGATGCACAAATGGCTTCTCAAGCAAGATTAATGAGTCAGGCTTTACGTAAACTTACTGCCTCAATTAATCGTACTAACTGTATTACTGTTTTCATCAACCAAATTAGAATGAAAATAGGTGTAATGTTTGGTAGTCCTGAAACTACAACCGGCGGTAATGCTTTAAAATTCTATGCTTCAGTTAGAATAGATATCAGAAGAATAGGATCTATTAAGGATAAAGAAGAAGTAATAGGCAGCCAAACCAAAGTAAAAGTAGTAAAAAACAAAGTATCACCTCCATTTAAAACAGCAGATTTTGACATAATGTATGGCTCAGGTATCTCAAAAGAAGGTGAAATAATCGACCTTGGAGTGAAACTTGACATAATAGAAAAATCCGGCTCTTGGTTTTCTTATAATAGCGTACGTATCGGTCAAGGGCGTGAAAATGTTAAACAATATTTAAAAGATAACCCAAAAATTTCTAATGAAATTGAGAAGCTTGTAAGAGAAAAATCATCTAAAGTCACTAATATAAATTTTGAACAAGAGGAGGAAGTAAATGATTGATTTAAGCGGTCAAACAGCATTAATTACTGGAGCTTCAGGTGGTATAGGAGGTGCTATTGCAAGGCAGCTTCATAAGCTTGGAAGTCATGTAATTATAAGCGGGAGTAATGAGGAGAAATTAAAAGCTCTTGGTAATGATTTAAAAGATAATTATACAATTAAAGTTTGTAATCTTACAAATACTGAAGAATGCAGCAATTTAGTAGCTCAAATAGAAAAATTAGATATTTTAGTCTGTAATGCCGGTATTACCAAAGATACGCTAGCAATAAGAATGAAAAATGAAGATTTTGACCAAGTTATTGATATTAATTTAAAAGCAAATTTCATTTTAAATCGTGAAGCAATAAAAAAGATGATGACTAATAGATACGGACGTATCATTAACATAACCTCAATAGTAGGAGTTTCAGGGAACCCTGGGCAAGCTAACTATTGTGCTTCTAAAGCAGGTTTAATCGGTATGACAAAATCACTTGCTTATGAAGTTGCAACCAGAGGGATTACAGTTAATGCAGTAGCTCCAGGTTTTATTAAATCTGATATGACTGATAAGTTAAATGATGAACAAAAAGAAGCTATAACACGAAAAATCCCGAAAGGAACATATGGTATGCCTGAAGATATAGCAAATGCGGTTGCATTCTTAGCAAGCAAGCAATCGTCATATATTACTGGTCAAACCCTACATGTAAATGGTGGAATGTTAATGGTATAAAATTTTATGCTGGCATAAAACAATTTTTTGTGCTAGAAGTTCTTTTAAAGCTAAAATAGCTATGAATAATAAGTATTCATAATATTTTAAAATATTAAACTTATGTTTATAAATATACAAACTAATAAAAATGATTTATGGAGTTCAAAATTATGAGTAAAGTGGATAATATCGAGCAGAAAGTTATCAAAGTTATTGCTGATAATCAAGGGAAAAAAATTGAAGAAATCAGCGTGGACTCGCGATTTGCAGAAGATTTAGGAGTAGATAGCCTATCTACAGTAGAAATAATGATGGAAATAGAGAAAGAATTTGGTGTTGATGTTCCTGATGAAGAAGCAACTAAGATAAAAAAAGTAGCAGATGTTGTTAACTATATAAAAGAACATAAATCTTAATCTGTGTCAAATTAAGACCTAATAAAAAATAATTAAGGATGTTAAATCAAACCATGAATAAAAGAGTAGTTATTACTGGTCTTGGGATGATTACCCCAGTTGGGCTTAACGTTAAGTCATCTTGGGATAATATAGTCCAAGGGGTAAGCGGTATAAAAACTATTACAGCATTTGATACTTCCAAACTTGCATGCAAAATTGCAGGACTATTAAACCATTCTGAAGAGAATGGCTTCAAACTTGAAAATTTTACGAAAACTGAAGATGTAAATAGATTGAGTAAAATGGATAAATTTATCCATTATGGCGTTGCAGCTGCAACTGAAGCAATTGAAGATAGTGGATGGTTACCAGAGGATCAAGAATCACGTGACAGAACCGGTTTAATATTAGGTTCAGGAATTGGCGGTCTTAAAATGATCGAAGATACTTCTGTAAAGCTTCATCAAGAAAATAATGGTAAGGTTAGCCCATTCTTTATTCCAGCTTCCTTAATTAATCTTTTATCAGGTCTTGTTTCAATAAAATATGGCTTTAGTGGTCCAAACCAAGCTGCAGTAACGGCTTGCTCTACTGGAGCACATGCTATAGGCGATGCTATGCGTATGATAAAGCATGGCTATGCTGATGTTATGATCGCAGGCGGTGCGGAAGCACCGGTAACACCTGTTGGAGTTGCAGGTTTTGTAGCAGCAAGAGCTTTATGCACTAAATATAACGATGATCCTGAAAAAGCATCGAGACCTTGGGATAAGGATCGAGGTGGTTTTATTATGGGCGAAGGAGCTGGCGTTGTAGTCTTAGAAGAATACGAACATGCTATGCGTCGTGGTGCTAAAATTTATGGTGAAGTCGTAGGATATGGCTCTACGGGTGATGCGTATCATATGACAGCTCCGCATCCTGAAGGGAGAGGAGCTTATCGAGCAATGCATGAAGCTTTGCAAGATGCTGGTACAAACCCTGATGCGATTGACTATATTAACGCACATGGTACTTCTACTGATATAGGCGATGCGATCGAATTAAATGCAGTTCAGAGATTATTTTTAGAAGCTAATCCTAAAGTTTTAATGTCTTCTACTAAATCTTCAATAGGGCATTTGCTTGGTGCTGCCGGAAGTGTTGAATTTATCTTTGGTACACTTGCAATTAGAGATCAGATTGCACCACCTACTCTAAATTTAGAAAATCCAATGGACGAAGTTAAGCTAGACTTAGTTGCACTTAAAGCTAAAGAGGCTAAAATAAACTACGTACTTTCCAATTCTTTCGGGTTTGGCGGAACTAACACTAGTTTAATAATTAAAAAGATTTAAAGTCATTGCGAGAAGAAACTGAAAGTTTCGACGAAGCAATCTCAGGAGTTACTATGTCATCTAGTTGCTTGGAAACTAGATCCAGAAAATAATAAAAAATACTAATTTTATTAGTATTTTTAACTGGACCCCGTGAATAAATCAATAGTACCGGACAGTTATTAAAAAAATGTTATATTTTATTCAGGTGTAGGTGACCTTATATGTCATTCCCACGGAAGCGGGAATCCAGAAAAAATAAACATAAACGCAGTAACTTCTTAAAATTAAAAGCTTAGGTATCTCGCTTTATGCTGGATTCCCGCTTCCGCGGGAATGACATAGAATAAAAACTGTCCAGTACTATAGAATAAATCACGCCATGACTACCTTAGGGCGTTTTTCGATCCACGCAACAAAGCAATGCGGGAATAACTTTTATCTAGTTACAAAGCCACGGCATAACATACTCTTATGACTACTCCAATCTATTACATTAAAGACGGTAATTTAAGTTTTGCAGATAAAATAATTTTATCTGACTTAGAACTTTATTTATATAAAGGCGATAAGATTTGTCTGATAGGTCGTAATGGCTGCGGTAAATCAAGCCTAATGAAAGTAATATCGGAAGATTATGAGTTAGATAACGGAGAACTATTTAAAGACCCTGCAATCACAACCGGATATTTAAAACAAGATATTGCGATCAAACTTAATTCTGATGTTTATGATTTCATTCTAGAACAAAAAAGTAATAACAAAGAGATAGATAAATACCAAATCGACATCATACTAGAAAAGTTACAAATCAACGGCACAGATAACCTATCCACCTACTCAGGTGGACAGCTTAGAAGAGCCAGCCTTGCTAAAACCTTAATATTAGAGCCAGAAATATTATTGCTTGATGAGCCGACTAACCATTTAGATATTGAAACAATTGAATGGCTAGAAGGATACGTTAAATCATATAATGGTGCGATTATTTGCGTTAGTCATGATAGAACTTTCCTATCAAATGTGACTAATAAAATTTGGTGGCTTGATCGTGGACATTTACGCAAATCCGATAAAGGATTCAAATATTTTGATGAATGGCAAAATATTATTATAGAGCAAGAAGAAGCAGCCCTGCGGAAATTAAATAAAAAATTAGCTCAAGAAAATGAATGGTTAAATGCAGGTGTTACAGCTAGACGTAAGCGTAACCAGAAAAGGCTTGCTCAGCTAAAAACCCTAAGGGAAATAGCAAGAGAACATGCGGCAAAGCTAGCTCGTTCAAAACAAAGAGTACAAGCAGAACTTGAAGAAAATATAGCTAAAAGTAAGTTTATTATCGAAGCTGATAATGTTAGTTTTAGCTATAAAAATACTAAAATTATCGATAATTTTAGCTTCCGTGTTAAAAAAGGCGAAAAGATCGGAATAATTGGAGCGAATGGCTCAGGAAAATCTACTTTTATCAAATTACTAACCAAACAACTTACTCCTGAAATCGGCAAAATTATATATGGTGGTAATTTAGATATCTCATATTTTGATCAACATCGAGAAAAACTAAACCATAATCATACTTTGCAGCAAACTTTATGTCCTACTGGTGGGGATCAGGTATTTTTGCCTAATGATAAAACCATGCATGTTGCTGGTTATTTAAAGCAATTCATGTTCGACCCTAAGCTACTAAATGCTAAAACTGCTATTCTATCAGGAGGTGAGGCTAACAGGCTATTACTAGCAAAAATTTTAATTAACCCTGGCAATTTGCTTATCCTAGATGAACCAACCAATGATTTAGATATGGATAGTTTAGAGATTTTACTAGACATACTTGCAGATTATTCCGGCACTTTAATAGTAGTTAGTCATGATCGTGATTTCTTAGATAGATTAGTTACACGTACTTTAGTCTTTGCTCAAGGTAAAATTCACGATTTAACAGGTGGATATGAAGATTACAAACAATATTTTACTGCAAGTCCTACAATTAAAAAAACCTCAAAACCTATAACTCTTACTTCTAGTCCTAAAGAAACACAAAATAAAAAGCTATCTTACAAATATCAACGTTTGCTTGAAACATTACCAAATGAAATTGACAAATTAGAAGCTTCAATTAAGGCTTTAGAAAAGCAACTTGAGGATAGTAATCTATACCTTGCAAACCCTCAAAAATATAATCAAATCAGTACTCAACTAGTTAATGATAAAAAGAAACTTGATGAGTTATTAAATCAGTGGCTTACAATACAAAGTTAATTTTTGTTAATAAATGCTTGACTTAAATTTTACTATTTGCTAACGTTTTGCTAACGTTTTTTCGCAATTAGAGTAATAGATATAAAAGGTTATTGTGAGTAATAAAGAAAATATAAGCAAGAAACAGATAGATGATCTTCAAATTTCTAATGAAATTAAATCTATCCTTTCTCAAGTAAGTGCTACTAATAATCCTGCAGAGTTAAGTAGATTAGCAAGTCAAATACGATCGCTAAAATCTGATAATAGTTATCTTAATAATATAATTGATGAAATTCAAAACACTATAATAAAAAAGCAAGAAACTTCTGAAATACAATCTAATTCTGAAACTTATGCAAGAGACTTAGAAAAATTACAACAACAACTACAACAAGAAGAGATACAAAAATATAAAGCAAAAGTAACAGAGCAAATTAGAGAGCTTAATACTAAACACGATAAATTTAAGGAAAATCTAGAAGAGTATAAAAAATTATATACCCCACTAGAAGAAATGGTAAAAAAAGATTCTAAAGGGGAGATAACAATTGATGAAAAAGCTGTAGATAAAAATATACTAACTCATCAAGAAGTAGAAGAGCGTAGACAAAAATTTGCAGGGCTTAAAGAACAAGAGAAAGGAATAAATGAAGTATTTGAGAAAGCTCAGCAAGAAAAGGAAGAGCTAGAAAAAGAAATTAACAGCTTATCGCAAATAAAAAAACAACATTTAACCCCAGAGCAAATAAATAAATTAAAAACTAATCATGACAAGCTAGCAGCGAATAAGGAATTATTAGAAAAAGCTCGAGAAATAAGACAAAACATAAAGAGTGATCTCGATAAATTAAAATCATCGCATGAAAAAGATCACGTACACATAAAACAATTTAAAGATGCTATAGAAAAAACAGAACATACTAGAAGTCCTGATAAACATGAACAATTAAAGCAAAAACATGTTTTACTTTACAATCAACATGATGCAATAACAAATAATAAAGAGCTAGATGAAAATGATAAACAAATACGTCAAAATGTAAAAACTCAACACCAGTGCGATAAAATAAAAGATTCTTTAACTAATTCAGAACCTAAAAAAACTATATCGCAAAATGTACAACCACAAATTAATAATCAAAAAAAAATAGGTCGGGAAATATAATTCATTCGTCTATAAAATAATCAATCACAAAACTAAAAAAGGAGAAAATTATGTCTAAAGGAAAAAAAACTGCAGAAGAATTATTTAAAGAATTCCAAAAAACTTATACCCCTGAAGCAAACAAAGCTTTTGTACAACAAACACAGCAAGATTCCAAAAATCTAGAAAAAATGGTTAATTACCATACAACAACACCTCATCATGGAGATTTGCATCAAGAACAAGATAATAACGTTAAAAATTTAGGAGGTACTAAACATCACTCTAAATGTGAAATAATATAATTATCTTTCTTCTTTATTTTCATATAACCTATCTAGAATTTACACAAATTCCAAATTCTATGCATTTTTAAAAAATGCATAGAACCTAAGTAACCTATCATCTAATATTATTTAAAATTTGATAAAGTTATTTAAATATATTATAATGTAGACCTTTTTAAGGTATTACAAAACAATATGAGTAAGAAGCTTTATATTAAAACTTACGGATGTCAGATGAATGTGTATGACTCCGTTAAGATGCAGGATTTGCTATATCCTTATGGCTATGAGCCTACGGAAAATATCGAAGAAGCAGATGTTATTATTTTAAATACTTGCCATATTAGAGAAAAAGCCGCAGAAAAAACCTACTCAGAACTTGGTCGTATTAAAAAATTACAAGATGCACGAAAAAAACAAGGTCTAAATTCAGCAATAATAGTAGTAGCTGGCTGTGTTGCACAAGCTGAGGGCGAAGAAATTTTTACCAGAACTCCTTATGTTGATATCGTAGTTGGTCCTCAATCTTATTATAATTTACCTGAATTAATTTCTAAAGTTGTTAGACACGAAAAGCATTTAATCGATCTTGATTTTGTTGAAGAAGCAAAATTTGACCAATTACCTGAACAGTTATATCCGCAAGGAGCTAGTAGCTTTATATCAGTGCAAGAGGGGTGCGATAAGTTTTGTACTTTTTGCGTAGTACCTTATACTAGAGGTGCTGAATTTTCAAGAAACGTAGAGCAAGTTTATAGAGAAGCCTTAAAGATAGTTAGTAGCGGTGCTAAAGAAATTATGCTGCTTGGACAGAATGTTAATGCTTATCACGGCAAAACATCAGACGATAAAGTATTTACTCTTGCTGATTTGATAAGGCATTTAGTAAAAATTCCAAATTTAGAGAGATTACGTTACACCACGTCACATCCGATAGATATGACAGATGACTTAATAAGCTTGCACGGCTTAGAGCCTAAATTAATGCCGTTTTTACATCTTCCAGTGCAATCAGGTTCAAATAAAACACTCAAGGCAATGAACCGCAAACATGATCGGGATTATTACTTTGATATAATTGATCGCTTAAGAAAAGCAAGAGCTGATATAGTTTTATCTTCTGATTTTATTGTTGGATTTCCTGGCGAAACAGATGAAGATTTTGCAGATACTTTAGATTTAGTCCGCAAAGTAAAATATGGTCAATGCTATTCATTTAAATATAGCCCACGTCCTGGTACCCCAGGTGCAACAAGAACCGATCAAGTGCCTGAGCATATTAAATCAGAAAGATTAACCATATTGCAGAAAGAGCTTGCGGCTCAGCAATTAGCTTTTAATGAAAGTTGTATAGGTTCTACAATGAAAGTTTTATTTGATCGTGATGGTAAATTTGATGATCAGATCATAGGTAAAACACCTTATATGCAGTCCGTATATATCAAAAATCCTAATAAAGATTTACTTGGTAAAATTATTGAGGTAAAAATTACTAAAGCAGCACTTAATAGTTTAAGTGGTGAAATATACCGTTGATACTTTAAAATTTAATATAATAGTTTAATTTGAAAGAGCGATAATCATTATCTGCTAATTTTTCAAATTAAACGAAGTATATGTTCCTTTTCAAATACTCCTATTCTTTATTTATTCATACTATATATTGTACTTTTTTTGTCAGGTTATTTAATTTTATATGTTAATAATATTTAATAAGTTGATCTGGGAAAGTAAATTATTAATAATATAATTATATAGGACAATTTGATTAAGGGTATAATGATGTGATGAAATTTGATTCATATAAAGAAAGTACTTTATTAGATTTAGAAAACGCTGACTTAAAAGAGCCAGATATTCCTGATTTACTTGAATATTTAAGCAATAACCATCAAGTGACCCAATTAAAGTTAGCTGGGAAGTATATTAATGATGGAATTATACAGAATTTAGTAAATTCATCAAATATACAAAATCTTACTGACATTAATTTTATAAATTGTATCTATATTACAGATAAAGGAATAGAGGCTTTAGCTAATTCGCCAAATATGCAGAATCTTACCAGCATTAATTTTCAATACTGTTACAAGATTACAGATAAAGGAATAGAGGCTTTAGCGGATTCACAAAATATACAGAACCTTAACAGCATTAGTTTTGAGGACTGTTATAAGATTACTGATAAAGGAGTAGAAAGTTTAGTAAATTCACCAAATATGCAAAACCTTACTAGCATTAATTTAGGAAGGTGCAACATTACGGATAAAGCGTTAACGGATTTAACAAACTCTTCAAATATGCAAAATATTACCAGCATTAATTTCAGAGGAACTATTATCACGGATAAAGCGTTGATGGATTTAGCAAATTCTCTAAATATGCAAAATATTACTAATATTAATTTTAAAGATTGTAATGATATTACGAATAAAGGGATAACGGATTTAGTTAATTCTTCAAGCACAAAAAATCTTACTATTATCTCATTATCAACACTAATGTCGATTGAAGAAATAGAAGATATTGTAAAAAAATTACCTAAAATTCAAGAATTAAAGATTGCCGATGATAATGGATTAAGCGAGTTTTGTAATTATTTAATTCAGTTGAGAGATTTTTAATCTAATTCCGATTTTAATAAAGAAGAAAGAATAAAAGATATAATGTTTAGTTTTGCTCAACAAGGAAAAGATGAATATATTAAATACATATTGAATAATCAAGAAAAATATCCTTTTTTAGTTAACACCAAAGATGAATATGATCATAATTTAATGCATTTTTATACACATGACCCTGAAATGCAGAAATTATTTTTTGAAAAAGGCATGATTCCTTCTAAAGAAATAGATCCAGATAATATAATGCTTAGTATTGTGAATGACGCACAGTCAGTACATACATCAGAAGTAACAAAGCGTACAAATTTTTTTACTAATGAGTTAGTACAAGTATTTAGTGATAATTATATTAAACTTACAGAAGAAGCAGAAAAATATAAAAGTGAAGTGAAAGACTTATTTAGTAAGAATCTTGATCTGGCTATAGATTTATTAGATCTTACTGCTCAAGAGAAAGAAAGCGTTATGGAAAAAACTTTACGAGGTAATACACTTCCATCTGATAAGGAATTTATAAAGATAGTTATAGATAAAGCATTTAAAGTGTTAAATGAGAATTATCTTAGAAAAGATAGTAATGGTGAGTACAATGAGGGATATCCGACAGAACGAATGCAATATGATTGGACTAAAGATGCTGAAAAAAAAATTACTATACCGCAATCTATAGGGCTAATTTCAAAGCTTGCTTCAGAAACGAAACCGAATTTTAAGCAAATAAAAGAATTAACTGTAACTTTACTTACCAAAAAACAAGGAAAGAATAGGGCTGAAATATATGATAATTTAAAATCATTAAATGAAAATGAAGTAAAAGCACTTTTTAATAAAGAAAGTGGCTTAGATATAGAAAAAGTATATAAAGAGCAACAGAAATTCAAACTAGCCAAACAATTATATGTAGCAGCTACAAATTATGGAGATGATTCGAGTAGCTGTATTCAAGGAACATGGGTGCAGATTATCACAACTGCAGAAGAAATTAAGCCCGAACTAAGCGATGATTGGGGAAAATATAAAGAAACTCAAAGAGAGGGAGAAGCACAAAAAAATAATATCACTGAAGAAAATATAAAACCGTTTTTAGATGCATTAGCTAAAGATGAATTAAGTAAGAAAGATAGTACGATTATAGCAAATGAGAATTTAAAAGATCTTTTGCAAGAATCAATACTAGGTATGCAAGATTTACCGATCAACACTCCAGAAAAATTATCTAAGGAAGAGGAAAAAATATTATCCGTAATTAATACATATTTCAGCAAGCATATAAAAGAACACTTATCAAATTATGATAAGATAGAACCAACATTTGAAGAATATAAAACCCTTATAAATACAATGCCACAAAGTGGAGAAATGCAAAAGTTTGCTCTAAATCCTGATATTTATGCTGGTACTTCTAATAAACCCAATATAGAGATGAATAATAAAGAATCAGGTAAAACTACTCACCAAGACAGGTTACAAGCACAAAGAGAACAATTAAGACAACCTCAAGGAATAGGGAT
This sequence comes from Rickettsia bellii RML369-C, assembly GCF_000012385.1. Classification (NCBI taxonomy): domain Bacteria; kingdom Pseudomonadati; phylum Pseudomonadota; class Alphaproteobacteria; order Rickettsiales; family Rickettsiaceae; genus Rickettsia; species Rickettsia bellii. The sequence continues at coordinate 125,825 of NC_007940.1, read as the reverse complement.
ATAATTTTAGATGTGTTATTTGTGTCGAAAAAATAATACGAAAAGTGGTAATTTACTTAGATAAATTATATACTCATTGCTTTAAGCCAATTAAAATAAAGAGATAATACTTTATAATATTGCATAGTTTTAGTATAATAAAAAAAAATATCATCTATACATGTACAAATCTCTATTTTTTTGTTTAAAAATTCTTGCTTTGCTTTTTTTAATAGGCTGCGGAATTGTCGCTTATATAATATATTACTATTCTCGTGATTTACCTGATTATAGACAGCTAGCAAGATATTATCCTCCCTCGGTAACCCGTATTTATTCTCGTGATGGAAAATTAATGGAGGAATATGCTTTCGAGCGGCGTGTATTTATCCCAATTAACAGTATTCCTACCTCATTAAAAGAAAGCTTTATTGCTGCAGAGGATAAAAATTTCTATAACCACCAAGGGGTTGATTTATTTGGAATAGTTAGGGCAGCATTTCTTAACATATCAAATTTTCTTCATCATAGGCGTATGGAGGGTGCTTCTACTATTACTCAGCAGGTAGTAAAGAATTTTTTACTTACCAATGAAGTATCGTTTCAACGTAAGATCAAAGAAGCAATTTTATCTTATATGATCTCAAGAGTATTTACCAAAGACCAGATTTTAGAATTATATCTCAATCAAACATTTTTTGGGCGTGGTGCGTATGGGGTTGCAACTGCCGCACAAAATTATTTTAACAAATCAGTAGAGGAGCTAACTATTGCGGAGTCAGCTTTTATTGCAGCATTACCTAAAGCACCTTCTGAACTTAATCCTGAGAAAAATTATGCTAGGGTTAAAGCTCGTCGTGATTATGTAATAATGCGGATGCTAGAAGATGGTTATATCACAAGCGATGCAGCAAAAGAGGCAGTAGATAGTCCAATTACGCTACGAAAGCGAGACCAAGATGAAACTGTTACGGCTGATTATTATGCTGAGCAAGTTAGGGATGAAGTAATTAAAATGCTAGGTAGTAAAGACGAATTTTATACTAGCGGTCTTACTATCATTACTTCTTTAGATGCTAAAATGCAAAAATTTGCTGAAGAGTCACTACGAAAAGGTCTTAGAGATTTTGATAGAAAACGTGGTTTCAGAAAAGCTATAGCTACTATTTCACTTGATAATTGGCAAGAAGAACTAAAAAAATTACCAACCACACCATCGCTTCTAGAATATAAAATCGCTGTAGTTTTAGAAGTTACTGATACTCAAGCTGAGATCGGGTTTGCAAGCGGAGCTAAATCTAAAATCCCTATTTCTGAAATGAAATGGGCAAAAAGTGAGCTTAAATCAGCTAAAAAGCTACTAACAAAGGGTGATGTAATAGTTGTAGAACCTGTAAAAGATTATTATGCCTTACGGCAAATTCCAGAAGTAAACGGTGCTATTATGGTCATGAATCCAAATACTGGACAGGTTCTTACAAGCGTCGGCGGATATGATTTCTTTGCTAGTAAATTTGACAGGGTAACACAAGCACTTCGTCAACCAGGTTCTTTAAGTAAAACTTTTGTTTATCTAGCAGCCCTTGAAAATGGCGTTAAACCAAATCAGATTTTTAACGATGGTCCTATTGAAATCTCACAAGGTCCCGGGATGCCTAGCTGGCGTCCTAAAAATTATGAGGGTAAGTTTCTAGGACCAATTACTATGCGTACCGGACTTGAAAAATCCCGTAATCTTGTAACAGTTAGAGTAGCAACTGCGGTGGGACTCACCAAAATCGTTGATATAATTAAGCGATTCGGAATTAATGATAATCCACAAAAAGTCTATTCTATGGTACTTGGTTCTATTGAAACAACGCTTGAGAGAATAACTAATGCTTACGGCATTATTGCTAATGGTGGTAAAAGAATAAAGCCGCATTTTGTTGAATTAATCAAAGATCGTAACGGCAAAGTTATTTATCGCAGAGATGATAGAGAATGTACAACTTGTAACGTTTCAGATAATGATTTAGATAACGCAATATTAGAAATTCCGGCAGAAAATATTTATATGGTCACGGATGCAGCAAGTGACTATCAAATTACTTCACTTTTAACAGGTGTAGTAGATAGGGGAACTGCTTACTCTGCAAAGAAATTAGGGAAAGTTATCGGCGGAAAAACCGGTACTAGTAACGATAGTAAAGATACATGGTTTATAGGCTTCACACCTAAAATAGTTGTGGGTAGTTATGTTGGATATGATACGCCAAGAACTCTAGGAAGAAGAGCGACAGGATCAAGCGTAGTATTACCTATTTTTATTGATTTTATGAGTAACGCTTATAAAGATGAACCGCCCTTACCTTTTAAAGTACCTGATTCAGTAAAGCTACAAGCTGTAGATAGAGCAACTGGTCAAATCACTCCTAGTGGTTCTGTTATGGAAGCATTTAAGATCAATAACATCCTGATAATTGAAGATGACAGCGAAATCATAGATAACAACCATAACAATGATGTTTTTGATTACGTGCCTACCGAAAAAGATCAATCTCAGGAAATATACTAAACCTAAAAAAGTTAAAACTAATGAAAAAAATTACTCTATACTTAACTGCGTTAATATCATTTACTGTATCCTTTGCAATTAAAGCAGATTGCTTTTTAGTTAAAGAAAATGATAAGGTTATTAAACAAGATGGTGATTGCAAATCACGCTATGCTCCATGTTCTACCTTTAAAATTGTTTTAAGTTTAATGGGTTATGATGATGGATTTTTAATTGACGAGACCCATCCTAAATTACCTTTTAAAAAAGGATATGATGATTATCTTGAAGTTTGGAAACAGCCACATACACCTAAAGACTGGATGAAAAATAGCTGTCTTTGGTATTCACGTCTTATTACTAAAGAATTAGGTTATGAAAAATTCCATAATTACGTAACAAAATTTAATTATGGTAACCAAGATACTTCAGGAGATAAAGGGAAGAACAATGGTTTAACTAATGCGTGGCTTTCTAGCTCTTTAGAAATTTCACCTGAAGAACAGATTGCTTTCCTACAAAAACTTGCAGCAGATCAATTACCTGTAAGCCTTAAAGCTCAGGAAATGACCAAAAATATTATGTTTATCGAAGATTTTGCAGATGGATGGAAGCTTTATGCTAAAACAGGAAGCGGAAATCGTCTTAATGAAGACAGAACTATAAAGTTAAAAGATTGTCAAATAGGTTGGTTTATAGGATGGTTACAAAAAGATAACCGCAAAGTTTTCTTTGTACACTTTATTGAAGATAAAGAACATCACGATTCTTATGCAAGTTTTCGCTCTAGAGAGGCTGCAAAAGAGAAGCTAAAAGGATTAATAAGCAAAGAACTGAAATAATTTTAGCTGTGTCATCCCGTGGCGGCGTTGCCAGCGTGGATCATTCTTCCCCCTGTCATCCCGTGATTTATGAACTAGATCCAGTTAAAAATACTAATAAAATTAATATTTTTTTATTTTCTGGATCCCGCAATCAAGTCGCGGGATGACAGCGGGAAGAATGATCCACGCAAGCAAGCCTTGCGAGGAGCGAAGCTTTGTTGCAATCTCATGAAGCAGCACTCCCGAGATTGCTGCGTCGATGCACGCATCTCCTCACAATGACGGAAAAATTAGAACAATCGAGCATATATGAACAAAACTTCTATAGTTTGGTTACGGCGTAATTTACGGCTGCATGATAATAAATCATTTGCAGCAGCACTTCGTAATTCTGATAAAATACTGCCTATATTTATTTTCGATACCACTATCCTAGAAAGGTTTAAAAATCCACATGACAGACGGCTTTCCTTTTTAGCAAACACACTTTGTTTAATTAATGATGAACTCAAAAAGCTAAAAGGAAAGTTGCTAGTATTTTACGGCAAGCCTTTGGATATTATTCCAAAACTCGCAGCCACTCTAAAAATCGAAAATATTTATGCTGACGAAGATTATGAACCAAACAATATAGAACGAGACAAAAAAGTTCAAGAGTTGTTAGGTAGTAACTGCACACTTAATTTATATTGTGATCATTTACTTATAAAACCTGATAGAGTCTTAACAAAAGATAATAAGGCTTATAAAGTCTATACTCCTTATATGCAGGCTTTCCGTAAATTTATAGCAGATAATGGAAGTATATCACATAATAAGCTACTAACAAATTATAGTTATAATTTAGATGGTAAATTATATACGCCGCAAGATATAGAACTAAAAACTATTGATCTAAATATAGGGAAATCTGAAGCGTTAAAACAAATCGGTTATGTATATAAAGAAGATGAACTTTGGCAGCCTAAAAATGCTCAGAATGTTTTAGATAAATTCATTACAAGAAGAATAAATCGTTACAAAATTGATCAGGATTTTTTATATCTTGACGGCACAAGCACTATCTCACCTTATTTAAGATTCGGACTTGTATCGATAAGAGAATGTTATCGTAAGGCTTTTAATGCTGCTTCAAATCCAGGTAGTATAACGTGGATTAATGAACTAATTTGGCGAGAGTTTTATGCAACTATTTTATATCATTTTCCAAACACTGTTAATGAGGAATTCTTAGAAAAATACAAAAATAAAATTCCATGGAATAACAAAAAAGAATATTTCGATAAATTTATTAACGCAGAAACCGGTTATCCTATAATAGATGCAGCAGTTAAGCAGTTAGTCGGTGATGGCTGGATGCATAATAGGGCAAGAATGATAGTTGCTAGTTTCTTCAGCAAGAATTTGCTTTTAGATTGGCGGAAAGGCGAAGAGTTTTTTGCTCAGTACCTTATGGACTACGAACTCGCTTCTAATGTTGGCGGATGGCAATGGGCAAGCTCGTGCGGTACTGACGCTCAGCCTTATTTCCGTATTTTTAACCCTTATACTCAGGGGAAAAATTTTGACCCAGACGCTGAATATATCAAGAAATATTTACCCATCTTAAAAAATGTCCAACCGCACATCATCCACAATATAAATTCCCACAAAATGTATGATAACTACCCTAAACCGATAGTTGACTATGGATTATCACGAGCAAAAGCTATTGAGGTGTTTAAGGGAATTGCGTAAATAAATCTTGATGAATAATATGAAATTTCGAATGCAAGCTTCGAAATTTCATGATATAATCTTTTTAAAGATCAAATATTATGATTTATGAAAGCTATTATTGAACGCCCAAATTATCTAGAAAAAATAAAGATTCAATTTTTAAGTCATAAGATAGTAGCACTTTTAGGTCCAAGACAATGCGGCAAAACCACACTAGCCCGTCAATTTGCTCACGGACATCAGGACGTACATTTTTTTGACTTAGAAGATATCAGAGATTTAGCTGCATTAGAAAATCCTTATATAACACTAGAAAACAAAAAAGGCTTAATTATCATTGATGAAATTCAAAGATTACCAAACTTATTTCCTACGCTGCGGGTTCTAACTGATAAAAATATAGAACAACAATTTTTAATATTAGGTAGTGCTTCAAGAGATTTAATTAGACAATCCTCAGAAACTCTTGCTGGTAGAATATCTTATATTGAGGTACATCCTTTTTCTTTATTGGAAGTAAACAATATAAAACAATTACATTTATTTGGAGGTTTTCCGAATTGCTACCTTTATCCCGAGACAGGCTTTGATTGGCTAGAGCAATATATTAGAACTTTTTTAGAACGAGATATTCCAAACCTTGGATTTTTGATTCCGCCAATTACATTACGCCGTTTTTGGACTATGCTTGCTCACTATCACGGAAATATTTTTAATGCTTCTGAAATTGGAAAATCCTTAGGAATCAGCGACCATACTATAAAAAATTATTTGGATATCTTATCCGGTACTTTTATGATACGTCAATTATATCCATGGTTTGAAAATATTTCTAAGCGTCAGAAAAAAAGACCTAAAATATATTTTACTGATTCAGGTATATTTCATCATTTAATTGATATTTATTCACAAGAACAATTATTAAAAAATCCAAAACTAGGAGCTAGTTTTGAGGGCTTTGCTTTAGAACAAATAATAAGGCTGTTTGATAAACGAAGCGAGGATTGCTATTATTGGGGAATACATCAAGAAGGGGAACTAGATTTGTTTATAAAACATAAAGGCTTAAAACTAGGTTTTGAGTTTAAATTTAGCGATGCCCCTACTCTTACTCCCTCTATGCATAAGGCTATACAATATTTAGCGTTAGATGAATTATTTGTTATATATCCTGGAACTAAAAAATATCAATTAGAACGTAATATAACTGTTGTACCTATTAAAGATATAATAACGCTTATTTAAGTCACAGTAATATAGTTACCTGAATAGCCAATTAAAAATAATTAGCTATTCAAAATATCATTAATGATAATTTTTAAATTATCATTCCTCCTTTGCCTCCTCTTGGTGGACGTCCAGCTACATCCTGACTAAAAGAAACTTGTGGCTTATTAGGTTTTTTAGGCGTATTAGCAGCTTTTGTATGATCTTTTAAGTCTTTTTTTATTTTATCTAATTCTGGTGATTTATGTTTTGGATCAATATCCCCTTTTAACCTAAGCTTCATCTGATCTACTTTCTTTCCAGTAGGATTATCATTCTTTTTACTCATAATAGACCTTTTTTAATTTATTTTTAAAAAATTAAGTTTTTATACTTAATTGCAACTTGATGATATAACAAACTATTTAAATTTTATTAAATAATTTCTAATTAAAATCATAAAAATATGATACTATGTGTGGAATAAGCCACACATATTTTATACTTTTGATGAATTAATTTGCATTAGTTGCTATTATTAAAGCTACTTTTTTAGAATTATTAATTCAGCTAAATTTAATGATGGATGTTGAAAGAAAAAGATACAAGAACTAAGCTATATGCTAAAAAGCAATTTACTTTATAATTATACTTCAGGAAATGTTTCAGCAGTAGTATTAAGAACTCCTGAAAGCGTTATGCCTTGTTGAGCAAAATCATTTAGAGAATTATCTACCGAAGCAAGAAAAACAGGAGGTTCAATTTTTATTTCTGTGCAAGATGGGAAATATTTTTTAAAGGTTTCAATAGCTTTAGATGGATTCATATTTAAGTATCTACAATATGCAATATAGTCCCAGCTAATCAGTATATCATCATTAGAAACTACATTTGTACGATGATCAGAAATTATCGAGAGCATAGTCATAAAATGTTTATACTCTATAGTAGATGGATTATTAGTCAAACTATCATATACATTTTTTATGAGGTTACTAAATACAGCTAAATAATTATGGTTGTTACCGGTGTTAAACGATTTAGCTACATCTATAATAATACTAGTCGGCGGCTCAGAGTTATAAGTACAATAAACTTTTAGTCCGTAAATACTTTCTGTAAATTCCTTTGGTATATGATGATTTGGATTTTTTAACATAATTATATTCCAATAAAAGAGTATATTACTATCTATACTCATAATCTTTGTGGAGCTTGTTAGCTAGTGCCTGCTCCCAACGGTCACCGTTTTGCAGCAATTTTTCCTTGTCGTAAATAAGAGCGGTATGGGTTAGGCTTGCAAACTCGAAATTCGGACCTTCAACTATTGCATCAACAGGGCATGCTTCTTGGCATAGCCCGCAATAAATGCATTTGGTCATATCTATATCATAACGTGTAGTACGTCTACTGCCATCTTCCCGCTCATCCGCTTCAATAACTATTGCTTGGGCGGGACAGATAGCCTCGCAAAGCTTGCAGGCAATACAACGCTCTTCACCATTTTCATAACGACGTAGTGCATGCTCACCCTTAAACCTTGGGCTAACTGGGCTTTTCTCATAAGGATAATTGATGGTGACTTTAGCTTTGAAGAAATATTTTAGAGTCAAAGCCAGACCTCTTATTATCTCGTATAGAAAAAATGATTTTAGATAATTTATCATATTTTATTTTTTAAGCTTGAATCGATAGTGTTAAGTAACTCTTTTATTACAGGAACATAATTTCTTATCCTTCTATAGATCTCATCCGCAAGTTTTTCATCATAAGTGTGAGATATCATCTTATATCAAACATTTGGTAGGTGATCAGTATATATTAATACACTAGACACCAACACCACCCAAAATAAAGTCAGGGGTAGAAATACTTTCCACCCTAAACGCATTAACTGATCATAACGATATCGTGGCAGCGTTGCCCTAATCCATAAAAAGCAAAATAGTAAAAATCCAACTTTAAAAACAAACCAAAAGAAACCTGGGATACAATCTAACCATGATATATTAAATGGTGGCAAATAACCCCCTAAAAAGAAAGTGGTAGTCATCGCACTAACTAATATCATATTAGCATATTCACCTAGGAAAAATAAGGCAAAACCCATAGAGGAATATTCGACATTATAACCAGCAACTAGCTCTGATTCTGCTTCTGGTAAATCAAAAGGCAATCTGTTTGTTTCAGCAAGTACTGAGATAAAAAATACTACCCCCATTGGCATTAGCATTAAATCAATCCACCACGGCATAGTTCTTTGTGCTTCAACTATTTGACTTAAATTAAGAGTGCCGGTAGTCAGCAGCACAGTAATAATAACCAGCCCCATCGATACTTCATAAGAAATCATTTGTGCTGATGAGCGTATAGCACCAAGGAATGCATATTTTGAGTTACTAGCCCAACCAGCAATAATAATGCCGTAAACGCTTAAGGAGGAAATAGCAAGAATATATAAAACTCCGACATTAATATCGGCAAGAACTACACCTTTGGCAAAAGGTATAACTGCCCAGCCGATTAAGCTTAATATAAAGGTTATCATCGGTGCTAGGACAAATAATATTTTATCGGCATTAGTTGGAATGATCGGCTCTTTAAATAATAGCTTTACCGCATCGGCAATAGGCTGCAAAAGTCCAAACGGACCAACAACGTTAGGACCGCGTCTTAGCTGCATAAGCCCAATCACACGACGCTCAGCATATGTTAAATACGCAACGCATAATATTAAAGGTATAGTGATCGCCACCACCTTTAATGCGATTATAATTAACGGAAAAATATATTCAAAAAAGAGTTCTATCATAAATGTTATTTAATTGTCATCCCATCGTCATTGCGAGGAGATGCGTGAGTGTCAACTTAACACTCGGTGTCATCTCGTGGCTTGTCCACGGGATCCAGTACTTAAAAAGCCTAAATACAGTAAATTTTTTAATATTAAAAGCTCGATTATTCTCGCTTTTTTCTGGATCCCGTGGACAAGCCACGGGATGACATTTCTTGCTTAGCCTCTACGCACCTTGCCATAGTCACCGAGTTCTTGCTAATCACATCAGTCATGTAATAATTAATAGTTTCAGCAGTTATAGGCTCTTTTGATAATTTATCTTTAGAGCTAAATTTAGCAAACTTATTGTCTATAATTTTACCGATATTAGCAAATATTGGATATTCTTTAGCAAGTTTTGTACGTATTTCTTGCAAATTACTTACTAGGGTATCCAATTTCAAACAATCGGCAAGCTCTTTAATAATTGCTATATCTTCTTTAGCTTTCCCTACAGGCGATACTGCTTTTTCTGCTATTTGCGGTCTACCCTCTAAATTCACGTAAATTCCACTCTGCTCAGTATAAGCAGCTGATGGTAAAATAATATCCGCTTTCGTAGCCCCAATATCTCCATGATGTCCTTGATATACTATAAAAGCTGATTTAAGCTTATCAAATGGCAATTCATCCGCTCCAAGTAAATAAGCAAGTTCTATATCTTCTAATTTACCTAACGAAGTATCAAAACCGATATCAAACCCCCCAACCATCGATGCATGATTATGAAGTATATTAAAGCCTTTCCAATCATCCCGCATGATATTATATTTATCGACTATTTTATGAATCAGCGATAATATAGCATGCCCGTCATTTCGTCCATAAACGCCATCACCTACTATAATAATCGGATATTTTGCTGCTTTTAGCTCTTCTGCAAATTTATGTTCATCTAAAGCTAGCTCCTCAAGTATCTTGAGATCACTCCCTAAATCCTGAATTTTATAGGTTTGGTTATGCCCCTCTCCTATTCTTGCTACTTTTAATGAACCTGCTCTAACTCTTCCACCTATTCTACTGTTTAGAACCGGTGCTATCTGCCTTGGATTCGCTCCTATTAACAAGCATAAATCAGCTTTTTCAAGCCCTGCAATAGTTGTATTAAATAAGTAATTTCCTCGCTGCGTAGTATCTAATTTATAGTCAAACTGATTAACGTTATAATTATTACAACCGATTTTTTGTAAGAAAGTTTTAAGCATAAACATTGCTTCAACGGAAGCAAGAGTCCCAGCAAAAGCAGTAATTTTTTCCGGCTTAATAGATTTAATTTTATCAGCTATTGCTTTTAAAGCTTCATCCCAACTTGCAGAGACTAATTTACCATTTTTTCTAATATAAGGCTGATCCAAACGCTGATATTTTAAACCATCATAGCTAAAGCGATTTTTATCTGAGAGCCATTCTTCGTTAATTTCCTCATTAACTCTTGGTAATACTCGCATCACTTCATCACCCCTACTATCAATGCGGATATTTGAACCTTCTGCATCATGCACGCCAATACTAGCAGTATGTCTTAGCTCCCACTTACGAGCTTTAAAGGCATAAGGTTTGGAGTTAAGAGCTCCGACAGGACAAATATCTATCATATTGCCGGAAATTTCAGAATCCAAAGTTTGCTCTAAATAAGAAGTAACTTCCATATGCTCACCACGATGGATAGCCCCCATTTCTTCTATTCCGGCTATATCATTGGCAAATCTAATACATCTAGTACATTGAATACATCGAGTCATCGCTGTTTTAATCAGCGGTCCCATATATTTATCTTTAATAGAGCGTTTATTTTCGTGAAATCTATTAGTGCCTTTGCCATATCTAAAAGCCTGATCCTGCAAGTCACATTCGCCACCTTGATCACAAATAGGACAATCAAGAGGATGGTTAACAAGCAAAAACTCCATCACCCCCTCACGGGCTTTTTTCACCATTGGCGTATCAGTATGAATAACCATGCCGTTACCTACGGGCATTGCACAAGAAGCTATCGGCTTTGGTGATTTTTCCATCTCAACCAAGCACATACGGCAGTTACCAGCAATTTTTAAACGCTCATGATAACAAAAATGTGGGATTTCTTTACCGGCTTTTGTGCAAGCTTGATAAACAGTAGTACCTTCTGATACTTCTATTTCTTGACCATCTATCGTAAGTTTTATCATTCTTATTCTCTTCAATAAGAAATTACTTAGGTAATTTCTTATTGTTTTAAAATTGTACAAATCAAGTTTGAAGCGGTTCTTCACTTGATTTGAAATTATAAATTTTTTAAATCACCACTTTTTAGTAAATTTTACTGAGATATTCATTTCATAAATTGTTGCAATACCGCTACAATTATTTTATCCAGTAAGTCATAGGATTTGGATATGCCTGATCTTCTATCATATATTTAAAGCCAATAGCAACACGCAATATATACCAAACAGCTAAAATAAAATATAACACTACGCCAATAACAATAAACGTAAATATAAAACACACGATCCATCCGAGAACACTAAGACAGAAAGTACGGAATAAGAATATATAATGGCTAGTGGCAAAATTATTGCCTTTATCCTTGTTGAGATATGCAAAAAACACACCTATTAAAGGCAATATCGGTGCTACTATTCCGCATAAATATAATATATATACTACAATTAAATTTTTCTTACCGCTTTCGGTATATTCCTTAAGTTGTTTATCCATATTTCTACCTTTTATTTCTCTATTTCTAATTTCAACTTTTCTATTTCTTCTTTTGAAAGCTTAGTATATTTAATGATTTTTTCTATAGGCTCATTATCTTGTAACATTTCTTTTGCCATTTCTATACTTCTTTCCGCTTTACCCTCTTTAAATTTACTTTTTTGGTTTAATTCCTCTGTTTGAGCAGCAAGCATCGCTTTAATATAATTATCATATTCTGCTTCACTCCAATTAAATTGCTCAATAGTCTTATAGGCTGACAATACTACCTCATCCTGAGTGTGCTTCGGTGGCTCCTTTGCTTTATCGAACTTAGCCATCATATATAACCAATCATCTTCTATCGTCTCAAGCTCGTTCGCTTCTTTTGTGAACTTATCAAGTTCCACAAATACATATGATAAGCATTTAAGTTGATTCTTACCGTTACCAACATTAATAGTTTGATGATAACTAATACACTCTTTTTCTTCAGGCAATGCCTGAAATCCGGAAGTAATTATTACCATTACTACAGGGGCAAGATCAGCATATTCTTTTCCCCTTTTTAATTGTGAAGAAAACGCTACACAACCATAAAATTGTACCCTTGCTAAAAAAGCATCGGCATAGCCGTTTTGCATCTCAACAATATAAATATTGCCGGAATTATCTGTTACTTTAACGTCAACAATACTTCTTTTATTCTGTCCTAAATCCGGCACTTGTTCATTTGAGATATATTTAAGGTCAATAATTCTTAACTCTTCTGGCAACCTCATAATATTATTGAGAAAACTTATCAACCTTGCTTTATCTGTAAACAACTTTTTAAATGCTACATCATTTGTTGGGTCTAAATATCTTTGCATATTAATCGTTTATATTTTTTTAAACCTTATATATGATTATTTTTCAAATTCTCTACCACAAAATGCATAATACTACCATGCTTTATATAATTTATCTCATTATCTGTAAATATTTGCAATATTAAATCGATAGTTTGCATTTCGCCATTCTGTTTTTTTATAATACATTTAACCGAATTATAAGGTTTTATATGTTCATTTAAACCTATAATATCAATAGATTCTGATCCATCTAATTTTAAATCAAAACGAGTCATATTATTTGTAAAAATTAGCGGTAATACTCCCATACCGACCAAATTTGAACGATGTATTCGCTCGAAACTTTCAGCAATAACAGCTTTAACACCAAGCAACTGCGGACCTTTTGCTGCCCAGTCTCTTGATGAACCACTACCATATTCTTTGCCGGCAAAAATTACCGCAGATACACCATTTGCTTTATAATCCATTGCTGCATCATAAATAGTCTGCTGCATATTTTTTAGCTGGTTTATAGTAAAACCACCCTCTACTCCTTTGCACATTTCATTTTTTATGCGAATATTGGCAAATGTGCCACGCATCATCACTTCATGGTTTCCTCTGCGTGACCCGTAAGAATTAAAATCAATAGGCGATATTTGATGATCCGTTAAATATTTAGCAGCAGGACTAGTTTTACTTATACTTCCTGCCGGTGAAATATGATCAGTAGTAATAGAATCACCAAAAATTGCTAAAATTCGTGCAGATTTAATATCTTTTATACTATTTTTACTGCCTATATTTTCAAAATAAGGCGGATTGTTAATATAAGTACTGCTTTTATCCCAAGCATAATTAGAGCTACTAGTTACCTCTAAACTTTGCCATTCTTTTGTTCCGCTAAATATATCGGAATATTTTTCTACAAACATAGATGAATTAATAGAATTTGCAATGACCTTATCTATCTCTTCTTTACTTGGCCAAATATCCTTTAAATAAACATCTCTGCCTTTATCATTTTTTCCTAATGGGTGATTTGTTAGATCAATATTAAGGCTACCGCTAAGAGCATATGCTACGACTAGAATAGGTGAAGCAAGGTAGCTAGCTTTAGTAAGCGGATTAATTCGCCCTTCGAAATTTCTATTGCCTGATAAAACAGAAGCAACGACTAAGCCGTTTTTATTGATAGTCTCTTCTATTTCTGGATTTAAAGGTCCTGAATTACCAATACAGGTAGTGCAGCCATAACCGACCAAATTAAATCCTAATTGATCTAAATATTGATTAAGCCCGCTGCTTTTTAAATATTCCGTTACAACTTTTGAGCCAGGAGCAAGTGAGGTTTTAACCCAAGGCTTAACCTTTAATCCCTGCTCTATCGCTTTTTTAGCAAGCAAAGCTGCCCCAATCATCACAGAAGGGTTAGAGGTATTAGTACAGCTAGTAATCGCTGCAATCACCACATCACCATTGCCAATTTCGTAATTCTGATTTGCTACAGCATGTTTTGTATCAATACTTATATTATTGGAAGAAAAAGTCGACAACTCTTTCTTAAAACCACTTGATACATCACCTAAATTTACCCGATCTTGCGGACGTCTTGGACCTGCTAGCGAACTTGTCACTTCAGATAAATCCAACTCTAAAATATCAGTATATTCTGCTGCATCGTCAAAATTGCACCATAAATCTTGAGCTTTGGCATATTCTTCTACTAGCTTGATCTGCTCTTTATCTCTACCTGTCAGCTCTAAATATTTGATAGTTTCCTGATCAATCGGGAAAAAACCACAAGTAGCACCATATTCAGGTGCCATATTAGAAATGGTAGCACGATCGGCAATTGTCATAGCTTTAAGCCCTTCGCCATAAAACTCAACAAACTTACCTACTACTTTTTTCTTTCGGAGCATTTCAGTAATCTTTAAGACTAAATCGGTGGCAGTAGCAGTACCTGTTAACTTACCTGTTAGCTTTACGCCGATTACTTCCGGCAGAATCATAGTAAGCGGCTGTCCAAGCATTGCAGCCTCTGCCTCGATCCCGCCAACACCCCAACCAAGTACCGATAACCCATTCACCATGGTTGTATGGCTATCTGTACCAACTAAACTATCAGGATAAGCTACACCATTACTATGCCATACGACTTTTGCCAAATACTCTAAATTTACCTGATGGCAAATACCAGTACCCGGCGGCACTACCTTGAAATTATTAAATGCTTGCTGTCCCCACTTCAGAAACTGATAACGCTCTATATTGCGTCTCATTTCCATTGCTACATTTTTATCAAATGAGCTACCGGATGCATAAGAATCAACACTAACTGAGTGATCTATGACTAAATCAACAGGAATAAGTGGATTGATTTTTAGCGGATCACCGCCTATCTTCTTCATCGCATCACGCATAGCAGCAAGATCAACTATAGCCGGCACACCTGTAAAATCCTGCATCAAAACCCTTGCCGGCATAAAATCTATTTCCGCATCGGATTTTTTATTTTTTAGCCATTCTTTGAATACCATTAAGTTTTGTTTTGAACCGGTACGTAGCACATTCTCAAACAATACTCTCAAACTATAGGGCAGTTTTTTTAAAGGCAAATCGATATCGCTTGCAGCTTTATTTATGTCGTAAATTTTATATGAGATATTATTAACTGATAATTCTTTAAGATATTCTGAATTATGCATCTTTTGCATATTTTCCTCGTTTGATATTCGTTATGATGTCACCCCGTGGAGGCGTTGTTGCGTAGATCAAAAAACGTCCTCGGTGTCATACCGTGGCTTGAAAACTAGATCCAGAAAATAATAAAAAATACTAATTTTATTAGTATTTTTAACTGGATCCCGTGAATAAATCACGGGATGACAGGGTAAAACCGATCTACACAACAACGCCCCCCGTGACTTGACTACAGGGTCTGAATCACAGGCTACATTCTAAGATCCTGCAATCAAGGTAGCTAGATGACAGCTTATACCTATAACCTTATCCTAAAACGTAGATTTTTAAAACAAATTAATGCCGATGTAGGAGATATTTATATAGATTTTTGAAGAGCAGTGAGTTTATTTTCTATTTCCGCTTCACTTAAATCGGTAATGTTAATAGCTGTTTCTGTAGCTATGTTAATATAACTTCCTGTTACTTCGGTTACACCATTAGCAATAAGATAAGTAATTTTCGGCTTGTGCATATCATCTATGTAAACTTTTAATAAACCGGCTTTTAGGCTAACAATCATTGGAGCATGACCCTGCAATACACCAAACTCACCCTCTTCACCCGGAAGTGTTATCATTTTAGCCTGCTCTTCAAAAACGATATTTAAAGGCGTAATAATTTTAACGTTAATTGTTTCGCTCATATGATAATATAATTTTTCGTTATTATGACTGAACTTTGTTTCCTGTCATCCCGTGGCTTGACCACGGGATCCAGCATAAAGCGAGAGAAATCGAGCTTTTTATAGCTGTATTTTTTATTATTTTCTGGATCCCGTGGTCAAGCCACGGGATGACACCGAAAATACTTTGTGCAGGATGACAATTTATTTCAGTGTCTTAGCCTTCTCCAACGCCTCCTCTATAGTCCCAACCATATAAAAAGCTGCTTCCGGTAGATCATCATATTTACCTTCTGTGAGCCCTTTAAAGCCTGCTATAGTATCGGCTAAATTAACAAATTTCCCCTCAGCTCCTGTAAATACCTCAGCCACATGGAAAGGTTGCGATAAGAAACGCTGTATTTTTCTTGCACGTGATACTGTTAGTTTATCTTCTTCAGATAACTCATCCATACCTAGGATAGCGATAATATCTTGCAGAGATTTATAAGTTTGCAATATTTGCTGCACCTTTCTTGCTACATTATAATGCTCTTCCCCAACAATCATGGGATCAAGCACCTGTGAAGTACTATCTAGAGGGTCAACTGCCGGATAAATTCCAAGCTCTGCTATCTGACGGCTAAGCACTGTTGTGGCATCTAAATGTGCGAAAGACGTTGCCGGAGCAGGATCGGTTAAGTCGTCTGCCGGTACGTATATAGCTTGCACAGAGGTTATTGAGCCATGTTTGGTAGAGGTGATACGCTCTTGTAATTCACCCATATCGGTTGCAAGAGTCGGCTGATAACCTACAGCCGACGGAATTCTACCAAGTAATGCCGATACTTCTGAACCTGCTTGCGTAAAACGGAAGATATTATCGACGAAAAACAGAACATCTTGCCCCTCGTTCATATCTCTAAAACTCTCCGCAACAGTAAGCCCCGTTAATGCAACCCTTGCTCTTGCACCTGGTGGTTCGTTCATCTGCCCATAAACTAAAGCTACTTTTGATTTTTCAGGTTCTTCAAGATTAATAACTCCTGAATCGATCATTTCATGATAAAGATCGTTACCCTCTCTAGTTCTCTCACCAACTCCAGCAAATACGGTATAGCCACCGTGTGCTTTCGCAACATTATTAATCAGCTCCATTATAAGCACGGTTTTACCAACCCCCGCACCACCAAATAGCCCTATCTTACCGCCTTTAGTATAAGGGGCAAGTAAATCAACAACTTTAATGCCAGTTACTAATATATTACGATCAGTTGATTGCTGAGTAAAGCTAGGTGCAGATTTATATATAGACGAAATGCTTGAGCCTTTAATCTTTCCTTTGCCGTCAATCGGTTCGCCTACGACATTCATAATTCGTCCTAACGTTTCGATTCCTACCGGAATACTAATCGGGCTACCGGTGTCTACTACTTCCATACCTCGCACTAACCCCTCCGTGGAGTTCATAGCGATACAACGCACTGTATCATCACCTATATGCTGAGCTATCTCTAGCACTATTCTTTGCTTATCGTTATAGCACTCAAGGGCATTTAAAATCTGCGGTAATTTACCTTTATTGGTAAATTTTACGTCAACTACCGCTGAAATAATTTGAGTAATTTTCCCGATATTTTTTTTCATTATTTTTTCTTTTGTTAAGATAATGTTTTTATGTAAATGCCTTTTGTCATTCCTGCGGAGGCGGGAATCCAGAAAAATAAACATAAATACAGCAAATTTTTAAAAATAAAAGCTCGATTTATCTCGCTTTATGCTGGATTCCCGCCTCCGCAGGAATGACAAAAGTTCATCGAGTCACACAGCCTCCGAACCTGCGATGATCTCTATCAACTCCGTAGTAATAATTGCTTGTCTTGATCTATTTAATTTTAACACTAGCTTATTAATTATATCATGAGCGTTATTTGTGGCATTTTCCATAGCAGTCATTCTTGATCCTTCTTCACTTGCTCTATTTTGTAGTAGAGCATAATTTATTTGAGAATTAACATATAAATTAATTAGATTTTGAATTAAATTCTCTCCCTCATATTCATAGTTAGCTTCCTCTATCTTTGAATCATCATGATATTTTTCTATCGGTAAGATTTGCTGCTTTGTCATGCTTTGAGTCATGGCATTTTTAAATCTATTGAAATAAATAGTGCAATTACTTACTTCTAAATTTGCTACTAGTGCCATAATCTTTTGTTTTATTTGCAACATCAGATTTTCATCATGATTTTTTGGCAACTCAAAATAACTATCAATATAACTTTCATAAGGCTTTTTTAATGCCTCATAACCTTTTTTCCCAATAATAATGAGCTTGATTTTCTCACCTTTACTTTTTAAAGTCTCAACATCACTTTTTACTTGTTTAATTATCATATAATTAAACGTTCCGCATAAGCCACGCTCAGATGTCATAACTATTAGCAAGTTTGCTTTGTTGGTCTCTGTATTAAAAAATTTTTGTGCTTCTATAGGAAAGTCATAAATATCAGCGGATAATACAGTAGACATCATTTTACTAATAGCTTCAACATAAAAATTTGAATGAGCTATTTGATTTTTTATTTTTGTCAATTTAGAAGCCGAAACTAATTGCATTGCCTTGGTAATCTTTTGTGTAGATTTAACGCTTTTTATTCTAGTTCTTAGCTGTTTTAAATTTGACATATAAATCCTTATTGTCATTCCGTGGCTTGACCACGGAATCTAGTAATATACTAATCGTAAGATGCTTTTCTGGATCCCGTGAATAAATCACGGGATGACAGGGGGAGAATGATCCATGCGGGCAATGCCATCCCGTGGACAAGCCACGGAATGACAACAACTCTAATCAATCTTGACAAAGTCCTTAACGAAATTCTCTAAAAATGTTTTTAATTTCTGTTCATTTTCTTCAGTGATACGCTTCTCACTTTTTATTGACTCTAAAATATCTTTTTGATTTTGCTTTATCTCACTAAGCATTTTTTCTTCAAATTCCTTAATTCTCTCTACAGGTATATTAATTAAATATTTTTTAGTTCCAGCATAAATACTTATTATCTGCTCTTCGACTGAAAAAGGATGATATTGTGCTTGTTTTAATATCTCAACAAGCCTTTTACCATGTTCGATTTGTGCTTTAGTAGCAGAATCTAAGTCTGAACCAAATTGTAAAAAAGATTCAAGCTCTCTAAATTGGGCTAGTTCAAGCTTTATCGAGCCTGCAACCTGCTTCATAGCTTTTATTTGTGCAGCAGAACCAACACGGCTTACTGAAATCCCGACATTAACAGCCGGTCTTATACCTTTATAAAACAGCTCGCTTTCTAAGAAAATTTGACCGTCAGTAATAGAAATAACGTTTGTTGGAATATAAGCAGATACGTCACCTGCTTGGGTTTCGATTATAGGAAGTGCCGTAAGTGAACCGCCGCCTTTCTCCTCTGACATTTTAGCAGCACACTCAAGTAATCTTGAATGCAAGTAAAATACGTCACCGGGATATGCTTCACGTCCGGGCGGTCTTCTAAGTAACAATGAAATTTGTCTATATGCGACAGCATGTTTACTTAAATCATCATAAATAATAAGTGCATGCTTGCCGTTATCACGGAAATACTCACCCATACTACATGCGGCATAAGGAGCAACAAATTGTAATACAGCAGCTTCCGATGCAGTAGCCGAAACAATGATTGTATAATCCATTGCCCCCAGCATCTTCCAGCTTTTTTACTATTTGGGCAACGCTTGATCTTTTTTGCCCTATTGCTACATAAATACAATAAATTTTATCTTTTTCATCATTTAGCGAATGAGCTTGCTTTTGGTTAATAATAGTATCGATAGCTATTGCTGTTTTGCCGGTTTGTCTATCGCCTATTATTAATTCTCTCTGTCCTCTTCCTATCGGAATTAATGAATCAATAGCCTTTATACCGGTTTGCACAGGCTCACTAACACTAGCTCTATCGATTATACCAGGAGCTTTCATTTCAATATGGCGATATTCTTTGCTCTTAATATCACCTTTGCCATCAATAGGGTTACCGAGTGCATCAACGACTCTACCAAGCAAAGCAGTTCCTACCAGTACTTCTAGCACCTCTTTGGTTCTTTTAACCTTATCACCTTGCTGTACCTGATTATCATCCCCCATAATCACAGCACCAACACTATCATTCTCTAAATTTAGAACGAGTCCTTTAACACCTGATTCAAATTCTACTACTTCACCAGATTGCACATTTGCAAGACCATAAATTTTTGCTATACCATCACCAACATTTATTACCTGCCCTACTTCTTCAAGCTCGCTTAAACAATTAATATTTGCTATCTCTTTTTGTAATATGTCAGCTACTTCAATAGGTTTTAATTTCATATGGTTTAAGTTTTTTTAATTATTCCATTGTCATCCTGTGGCGGCATTGCCTGCGTTGATCGAAAAGCACTTTCGATGTCATCCCGTGGTCAAGCCACGGGATGACAATCAAAAACATTAACACTCTGCAAAGCCTTAGCTATCTTATCCAAACTACCTTTTATCGAATAATCTTGCAGGATACTATCATATTTAATTACGATCCCTCCCATAATGGTAGGGTCTATTTCAAAATTTATTTTTGTTTCTTGTTTTAGCTCTTTTTCGATATTTGTTTTAACCCATTCTTGTTCAGTAGGCTTTAATTTATTTGCAGAAATTACCTGCACTATTTTAATATTCTTGCTTTCATATAATAATTTACTATATGTGTTTGCTATATCTGCTAAGATAGAAGTACGGGAATTTTTTATCAACAATAATAAGAAATTTTGCATTATTTTGCTGATTTTAATATTTTTTACCAGCGAATTAATCACGCCAATTTTATCAACTTTATTTACTATAGGTGAAGATAACAGCTCTTTAACCTCTATATTATCTTCAATAATGCTAGTCACTAGATTAACTTCTTCAAGTATCTTATCTTGAGTATTATCAGATTTAGCATTATCAAATAACGCAACTGCATAATTCTGAGTTAAAATATCTTTATTCATTTTCCTAATTTTATATGTGAATAGCCCTATCGTAAGCAGCTAGGACCGACTCGTGCATCATTTCCGATAAAGTCGGATGCGGGAATATGGTATTAATTAAATCTAGCTCTGTTCCCTCTAAATTCTTTGAAACTACATATCCTTGTATTAATTCGGTAACTTCCGAACCTATCATATGTGCCCCAAGTAACTCACCGGTCTTAGCATCAAATATAGTTTTGATCAATCCTTCAGCGTCACCGCCAACTAGGGCTTTACCATTCGCCATAAAAGGAAACCTACCGATTCTTAGTTCATGACCTAATGCTTTTGCAGCTTCTTCCGTCAAACCAACACTTGCTATTTGCGGTGAAGAATAAGTGCAGCCAGGGATATTGTGCTTATTGATAGCATGAGGCTTTAAGCCTGCAATGTTTTCCGCTGCAATAATGCCCTCATGGCTTGCTTTATGTGCTAAACAAGGTGCACCTGCTACGTCACCTATTGCGTAAATCCCTGATTCTGCTGTTTGCATTAAGCCGTTAGTAACTATATAGCCGTTTTCTACTTTAACTTTTGTTTTCTCAAGCCTTAAATTTTCAGTATTTGCTACAATACCTACTGCCATAAGCAGAATTTCAGCTTGTAATTTTTGTGTTTTACCAGCTAGCTCTAGTTCGATTTCTAAACCATCTTTTAATTTTGTTTGCTTAATTAGCTTAGCATTTGTAATAATTTTTATGCCTTTCTTCTCAAAACTTTTATGAGCAAGGTTTGAAATCTCTATATCTTCCACCGGTAATATTTTGCTATGAGCTTCAATTACTGTAACATCCACCCCAATAGCATTATAAAATGAGGCGAATTCTATACCAATTGCACCTGAACCTACTATAATCATAGATTTCGGCACATGCTGCGGTATCATAGCTTCCTTTGAAGTCCAAATTTGTTTACCATCTGGCTCAAATCCTTTTAAAACTCTAGCTCTTGCTCCGGTAGCAATAATAATATTATCTGCTTTTATTTTAAGGTTATCATTAATATTTATTACCTTATTTGCTTCAAGCTTTGCTACTCCATCTATAACAGTAACTTTATTTTTCTTAAGCAGCATCTTAACACCGCCAGCTAGCTTATTTGAAATTTCTCTAGAACGCTCAACTATCTTCTTAATATCAATTTTAGCAGAACCAACATCAACGCCATAATCTTTAGCGTGTTTTATATACTCAAACACTTCAGCAGATTTAAGCAAGGATTTCGTCGGAATACATCCCCAATTAAGGCACACTCCACCCAAATGCTCTTTCTCTATTAATACAACTTTTTTCTTTAATTGTGCTGCTCTAATTGCAGCAACATATCCGCCAGGTCCACCACCTATCACGGCTATATCATACTGTTCCATTTTATTTTTATTTCGTTGGTTGGTTTATTGTCATCCCGCAACTTGATCGCAGGATCTCAGGATACGGTCTGTGATACAAGATCCCGCGATCAAGTCGCAGGATGACACAGAGAACTTTTCAGCATCCACCTATTTTTCTCGTGCACTTTAATCCGTCCAATGATCATATCGGCGGTTCCCTCATCACCTTCTGCTTGTGCGATTTTTAAACCTTTATATAAAGTATCTATTATAATATCTTGATCTTTTACAAGGCTTTTTAGCATTTCATTTGCAGAAGCATTAGGGTTTGGCTCACTTATAGATGCTAGTTTTATCAAATTTGATAATGTCGGAACTTTAGCATCTAAAGTTCTTATTCGTTCAGCTAGCTCATCTAGACTTTCTGCCAAATCTTCATATTGCCCTTCGAATAATAAATGCAGGCTTCTAAATTCAGCTCCTTCAATATTCCAATGATAATTTTGTGTTTTGAAATATAAGGCGTAGCTATCTGCTAAAACCTGTTCTAAAGCTTTTATTACTTGCATAATATATACCTCTAATAAATGAATAATTAGTAGATGAAGTTCTATTTGGAAAAGAGCAAGGCACTTTGAAGCTTATAACCGCAGCGTACATACTAGTACGTGAGGATTATAAGCAAAAAGTAACGCCGCCAATTTTTCAAATAAAACGAGTATACTCCTATAAATAAGAAGTTATGAACTTTTTGACTTTATAGTATTTCATTTAATACTTCAAGTAAGTTGTAATATTTGTGCTGATTTAATATGATTTTCGGTGTGAGAGGATAGAAGTACAATACCACCACTATTTGCTTTCATGACAATTAAGTTATTTAGTAAATCTCTATTTTCTTTACTTAAATTGGTTTCAACTTCATCAAGCAACCATAGATCCGATTGGCAAGCAATAAGCCTTGCTAAAGCTACAACTTTCTGCAATCCACTGGATAAAGTATAGCATTTTTCATCTAATAAATCATATAATTTAAAATAATGGATGGCAGCATCTAGAGTTTCCACTGAATTATAAATCTCTGACCAAAATTTCAGATTTTCAAAAACAGTCATCTCAAGCTTTAGACCTAAATTATGACCAATATAAGTGCAGTAAGGCTTAGCAATATTGTTAATGTTAAGATTTTTATAGAAAATATTACCGTTACTTGGCTGCATAATACCCGCTATCATCCGTAATAGCGAAGTTTTTCCACAACCATTAGCTCCTTTTATATAGGTAATAGCAGAATCTAAAAAAGTAATACTTAAATTATCAAATAATTGTTTTTGATATATATTAAATTTTAATTGGTGAAATGATAGCATCTTAGTATAGCTCTAATAATACTATATCATGATTAGGGTTTTCATCTAACTTAGTTTCTAAAGCTTGGCTTCCAACATTTATATCAGTTACATTATCAGCAGAATATGGCAAATTTTCATTTGCCATTTCTTCTACTGTAAATAATTTAGAGAAAATTGTAGATAATATACCAGATTTTAATTTCATGAGTTTAGTTCAGCTTCAGCCCCAGCAAGTTCTGCGTCCTTGTTCTCTTGGTTGTCACCCATTCCTAATTTTTCACGAGCATTTCTTAAAGCTTCTTTATGGTCAGATGCTTCTGGGTTAACAACATGGCTTACATCTATCCCTGTTGCTTCATTAACGTCCTGACCAACTGCTCTACTTGCATCATCTAGCTTCTCATTTACGTCTTTAACTGTTTTTTTTATTCTGTTTTTCATATAGACCTCAATTTAAAGTTCTATAACTAGAGTAACACTTGAATCTTTTATAATCAACTAGAAAAATTTAACTAACAAATTCTCTACTGACAAATGAAATACATTTAAAATAGAACTTGGCATTAGACCGAAATAAATAATTAGTAATATTAAAGGAGCGATTGAGATTATTTCGTAAATATATAAATCTCTGAAATTAATGATTTCTTTATTAGTAATTTCGCCTAGCATCACTTCTTTATATAGCTTCAGCATGTAAATAGCACCAAGAATTATACCAAGAGCTGCTAAGAAAGTTGCTATTACATTTACCTTATAAATTCCAAGTAGGCTTAGAAACTCACCGATAAATCCGCTAGTTCCTGGCAAGCCGACAGAGCCAAGCATTGCAATCATAAAAAACGTTGCAAGCACCGGCATTTTACTTGCAACACCACCATATTTAGCTATCTCTTTAGTATGTAACCTTTCATATAAAGTGCCAACTATTAAGAATAAGCAGGAGGAGATTATACCATGGCTTAACATTTGAAATAATGCCCCGCTCACTCCGCTATCAGTAAAGCTAAAAATACCTATAGTAACATAACCCATATGGGTAATAGACGAATAGGCAATCATTTTCTTCATATCTTTTTGGGCTAAGGCGACAAGGGAGGCATATATTATAGCAATAACACTAAGCCAAATTACGTAAATTGCAAATTCTTGCGATGCGTTAGGTAGAAGTGGCAGTAATACCCTTAAAAAACCATAGCCACCAAGTTTTAGTAAAATACCCGCAAGAATAACTGAGCCACTGGTAGGTGCTTGTACGTGAGCGTCAGGTAACCATGTGTGAAATGGAATCATAGGAATTTTGATGGCAAAGGCAATAAAAATAGCCCACCATAAAATTTGCTGTACATGCAAAGGAAAATTATTAGTAAATTCGCCAATATTGCTTAAATCAAAGCTGTGAATCTTACTATAAATATATATTATTGATAATAAGAAAAATACCGAGCCAAAGAAAGTATATAAGAAGAATTTAACAGCCGCATATATTCTATTCTCACCGCCCCATACTCCAATAATAATATACATCGGTACTAATATTACTTCGAAGAATAAGTAGAATACTAATAAATTTATTGAGGTAAATGCTCCTATACAAAAGGATTCCATTAATAAAAAACATACCAAATATTCTTTTATATATTTTTTAACAGTAAATAAGCTTCCGATAATGCAAATAAGAGTAAGAAAGGAAGTTAAGCTTACGAAAAATATTGATATACCATCAATACCTACATGAAATTCAAGTCCAATTTTATCAAGCCAGCTATATCGTTCAACAAATTGATAAGTAGGGTTAGATGAATCAAATTCTATTAATATATATATAGTTGAGATAAATGTTAAAACACTACTCAGCACCGCAACATACATTGTATGTATTTGCTTATCGGGTTTTTTGCTTTGACTAATAAATAGCAAAATATATAGCACGCTTATTAGCGGTAGGAAGATAGTAATTGATATGATTGGTAATTCTAACATTTTTTTAAGATCTTATAAGTTTTTCGTCATTCTTAGCAATGGCAATGGCTCATATATCATTCTCACTTAAGGCTTGCCCGCATGGATCAGGTTTTTCGTCATTGCGAGAAGAAACTGAAAGTTTCGACGAAGCAATCCAGTAAAATGCATAGCATTTTTTATTAGTATTTTTAACTGGATCCCGTGAATAAATCATGGGATGACAGGGGAAAATGATCCACGCAGGGCAAGCCTTAAGCGAGAATGACACTACACGGCAACTAACCAAACAAAGTAACTAATTGTTACAACAACAAACAACACTACATATAAAGTATAGTTAAAAACATATCCAGTTTGGGTTTTGCCGGTCAACCTACTGAAACAATTAACACTTCTAGCAAAGCCATTAGGACCAAAACGATCAATTATTTTTTGATCACCAGAATAAAATAAACAAGCTAAGCAGTTAATAGGTTTTACTATTAAGAAATTATATAGCTCATCAAAATAATATTTATTGATTAATATTTTAGT
The DNA here is from genome assembly GCF_000012385.1 of Rickettsia bellii RML369-C. NCBI lineage: Bacteria > Pseudomonadati > Pseudomonadota > Alphaproteobacteria > Rickettsiales > Rickettsiaceae > Rickettsia > Rickettsia bellii. Next base: position 99,610 of record NC_007940.1, on the reverse strand, counting down.
AAAGTAATTATCTTTACTGGATTCCTGCCTACGCAGGAATGACATAACAACATCTGATTTATATAAATAAATCCCTACAACAATCCCTATTATCCCAACTACCATTGGTAATAACTTAATATGCAAAGGTGGATGAGTAATTAATAGCTTATAAGCGTGTAAATTAAGTAAACTATCATGGAAATAACCATTCGGTTTATCCATTGAAAGCAGATAATAACCAATCATCCCGCTAAAAAAGCTTCCTGCCACCAATAATGTAAGGGGATTATTCATTACTTTAGGCGGTTCATGAGCATGCTCGAAAACATCTTTTTCTAGTCTAGTTTTGCCGTGGAATACCAACATAATAATTTTCATTGAGTAAATAGCGGTAAGTATTGCAGCTAATATACCAAATATGAACATAAATGACCCGCTGCTATAAGCCGCTTCCAAGATCGAATCTTTTGAATAAAACCCTGCAAGCGGATAGATCCCTATTAACGCAAGCGAACCGATTAAAAAATTTCCATAAGTTATAGGCATCTTATTTCGCAGCTCACCCATTTTAAATATATCCTGCTCATGAACCGCATGTATAACACTACCAGCCGATAAAAATAGTAAGGCTTTAAAAAAGGCATGCGTTACTAAATGAAATATACCGCTATTATATGCTGATACTCCGCAAGCCATAAACATATAACCAAGTTGGCTACAAGTTGAATAGGCGATAATTTTTTTGATATCGTTTTGCATAATGGCAATGCTTGCAGCAAAAAGGCAAGTAATACCGCCGATGATCGTGATGAATTGTAGCACCATAGGACTGTATTCAAACAAATATGAACAGCGTGCTACTAAAAACACTCCTGCCGTTACCATAGTTGCTGCGTGAATCAGTGCAGATACGGGAGTAGGTCCTTCCATTGCATCAGGAAGCCAGACATGTAAGCCTATCTGTGCCGATTTACCCATACAACCGATGAATAACAATAAGCAGGCAATATCAAGGATAGAAATTTCAAAATCAGCTAGCAATATTTTTGTATTAGCTAATTTTGGAGCAAGCAAAAATACATCCTCGTAATTTGCTGAATGACAATAAAAAATAATCGTTATTACGCCTAAAATAAAGGCAAAATCTCCGACTCTATTGGCTATAAAAGCTTTAATAGCTGCTTTATTTGCTGATTCTTTTGAGTACCAAAAACCAATTAATAAATACGAACAAATGCCAACTCCCTCCCAACCAAAAAATAATTGTAAGAAATTATCTGCCGATACTAGCATTAGCATAAAAAAAGTAAACAACGAAAGGAAAGATAAGAAACGTACTATCCCCTTATCTCGAGACATATAGCCGAGAGAATAAATATGCACGACGCTAGATACCCATGTGACGGCTATAAACATTATGCTTGTTAGCTGATCTATATAAATCGACCAATCTACCTTAAATTGGCTAACTTCAATCCATGGCAATAATTTTATATGGATTATATGCCCGTTTAATCCTGTGTGATAAAATATTATTAATGCAAATAATGCTGATAAAGATAAAAACGATGTTGCAACTATAGACGCTAGTTTTTTATCTATTCTTCTTACAAATAATCCGTTTATTAAAGCAGAAGCAAGAGGTAATAAAATAATCATTATAGCAATGCTTTTATACATCTTTATCCCCTCATCTGATTGATATCTGTGACTTCAATCGAGCCTTTATTACGGAAATATATCAGTAATATCGCAAGACCAATAGAAGTTTCAGCAGCAGCTATAGTTAGAATTATGATGCTGAAAATCTGCCCTGATAATTCTTGCATATATACCGAGAAAGCAACAAAATTTATATTAACTGCAAGCAGCATTAGTTCAATCGACATTAATATATTGATAATATTTTTGCGATGCATAAATAATCCAAGCATCCCGATAGTAAACACTAAACTACTTAAGATCAAATAGTGATTAAGCCCTATATATTCATTCATATTTAATATTCTCAATTCCTTTATTTATAAGAGGTTTTGTCATTAATACAGCATTTTCTTTATTATGTGAAAGTTGTTTTGCAATATTTTGACGCTTTACTCCGTCACGTTTTCTAAGAGTTAACGTAATACAACCGATCATAGCAACAAATAAAATAAGCCCTGCAATTTGGAAAGGTATCATAAAATCAGTATATAATATTTTTCCTATTGCTTTAGTATTTGATACATCACTTGCTATGGCAAATGATAAATCAGAACTAAAATGAATATTTTTAGTACCAAGTAAAATAATCACTACTAAATCAGCAAACATAATCAAAGATACAAAAATGCTTAAGATAGGCTTTTCCTTTAGCTGCATTATAGCCTTATTAAAATGCATATCCAACATCATTATCACAAATAAAAATAATACTGCTACTGCTCCGACATATATGACTATTAGCATCATTGCTAAAAATTCTGCACCAAGCAGTATCATAAGTCCAGAGCCGTTAATAAAGGCAAAAATTAACCATAATACTGAGTATACGGAATTTTTGCTCAAAACAACGCATAGACTGCTAATTATGATTAATGTTGTAAATAAATAAAAAAATATAGGCATGAGTTATTATATTGTGTTTCCTCGTCATTGAGAGGATATGCATGGCAGATGACGGAGGCAATCTCGTAAGAACTCTTGAGATTGCTTCGTCGCTACGCTCCTCGCAATGACGGGTTGTATATTAAACCAATAAAGCGTTAGCGGCAAACTTGTCAATCATTGGCATAAATAAGACCTCGAGTTGTTTACGTATTACTTCTTGATCTTCTATTTTTTGTCCGTCTTTGCTTAAATTTATTTCACCTTTTACTACATGACCCATCACTGCATCAATAATAGCTTTCTTATCATGCTTACCATCCATATATCTAATAGCAAGTTTTTCAAAGAAATTAACCCCTACTGGCTCATGTTTTAAATTTGTAACCCACATATAAGGAGTATGGATTGCTTGATGTATTACAAGCTTCGTAGTTTTAGGCTTATTAAGCTCAGGTGTTTCTCTATGTTTCTGAGTAGTAATATTAATGTAACCTTGTAATACTAACTTCATTGCGTTTTCCAAAAGCTCAGCTTTTATTTCATTTAATTTAGTACCATGTAGCTTTTTATTAGCTTCCTCGGTTATTTTCTCAAAACTTAGAGGGTTATTAAGATGCTCACTAAAAGTATATAAAATAGCTTTCATGTAGGGTGAGGCAGTTGTCAAATTACTATCTTTATTGCCGTTCAAAAAGAATGCTAAGCTTTCAGAAGAATTATTAAGATCAACCTCTTTAAGCGATTTTTCAGGAACGACGTTAAAGATCATATTAAATTTCATTATATCTTCGTTATTAATGTTTCTATTGATTTTTACATCATTATGACATAATAAAGTAGATCTAAAACGACGATTTGTAATAAAATCCATATATTGTTCAGTTCTAACTATATCATTTACGACTTTTAACTGCTCTACCACTTTTTGTGGCATATTACCTAAATACATAGTAGAAAGGTTACAATCAGCTAAATATTGTAAGTTATGCTTTCTAGCTTCATCCATAAATTCATGGAAGTAAAACTGAGCATTTTCTTCTTCTAAATGATCATGACGTAAATAATGATCTGTTTGTTTCGATAATAATCCGGCTTCGGTTTTTAATACTTCAGCATAAGGTGTTTTTGAATTCTCTAAGCTATCTTTAACAAAATCTAATAATAATCTAGACTGAGCTATTTTATCACGTACATTTACAAATGAACTAGAATGATAAAGCACCATATCTCTAACCGTACGAACCATATTCCAGCCAGGTAAAGTATTATAACTGATATATGCTATACCGTTTTTGCTTAGGTTTTTATTACATACATCAAAGATTTTATCTCTAACATTTTTTGATACCCAAGACATTACACCGTGACAAATTATATAATCAAATTTATTCAAAGAATCATCAATATCAAGTATAGAACAATGATGAAATTCTATATTTTTCAGTCCAAGTTCTTTTACAGTTTTATTTGCTTCGTCAATTTGTACTTTAGATAAATCAATACCAACAAAATGAGCTTTTGGATAAAGAACAGCATGAGGAATTAAATTACCACCAGCAGCACAACCTAACTCTAATATTTTTGCGGTTTCCACATTAGGGGCATCTACACCGAAAAGAGTCGCAAGAGTGCTTAAATGAAAAGGATTAGTAAAGGAATATGGATAGCTTTCATACGGCACTTCGTCATAAGTATTATGCTTTATTGCCCCATTAATAACAGGTTGTGTATTATGTTTTTCTTTCGTTGTTTTATCGTGACCATTAGGAAGATTTGAAGAATTACTAGCTTTTGCAGACATATTTTTTCCTTATAAGTTAGATTAATTAGTACAGTTGCGATAATTAGCGTCATTACGAGCAGCGAAGCTTTGTTGTATAAATCATTTATCCATATATGCCGACAATACCTCCTCACAATGACAAAGCTACCATATAAATATTTCACAGAATCTTTAAAATGGCAATCTATAAGTAAATCCTATACCAAATTCTCCAACACCTATAGTTTTTTTAATAGGTTTTGCGGGTAAAAATTGTCCTGTTTTCATATCAAGTGTGTCATAATTAATTCTCACCCGATATACTGTTTGTAATTTTGCAGTTAGATCTACACTAAAATTTGAAGAAAGAGATTTTGAAACTCCGAGTCCTGCTTGCCAAGCAACACAATTCTTATGTGTTTTTCTTACCTTAAAATAATCGCTATTTATAACATCCCATTTTGAAGATGTAGGTTTAACTTTTACCTGAACTATACCACCACCTATTATTACGAAAGGAGTGATACCATTCATCTCTTCTAAGTCATAAATAAGATTTAACATATATATGTTCGAGAATACTTTAGTATTCCCAGGAGTTTTAGGTATAGTTAAACCATTACTTAAATTTTGTGGTGGTAATACGTAATGCAGACGATATTTAGGTTGATAAGTTGCCGAGAATTCAACAGATATTTGCGGATAAATCATATAACCTATTTTTCCGCTATACATACCTGCCCTTTTTAAAATAATTTCGGTATTAGAATGTTTATGGCGAAATTTACTAATAACAGGTTCAACTACGCCGCCTTCCCCACCTATATAAAAGCCGGTTTGCTCGTTTATATTTTCTTCGGCAAAAACAGCATTAGTAATAAAAATGGATAAAGCAACAGTAAATAATTGTAGTAATTTGATCATTATATTTATCTTGGAAAAATTTTTAAGGATATTATATCTTTAGCCTATTGGCGGTCAACTATATTTTTTCTAATTACAGAAGCAAATATGCCCAATAGCAATAAAGTAATAGTAACAGTTAAAGAAATATAAGCCGGAATGGCTATATAATGATGAATAAATATTTTAATTCCGATAAATATTAAAATTAATGCTAAGGAATATTTGATATAGCTGAATCGTTCAACAATTTCTGCAAGACAGAAGAATAAAGCTCTAAGCCCTAAAATAGCAAAAATATTTGAGGTGTAAATAATATAAGCATCATTAGTAATGGCAAATATTGCTGGTATACTGTCTATGGCAAAGACTAAATCTATTGCTTCTATTAATATTAATGATATGAAAAGAGGAGTAACATATAGTTTTTTGTTACGCGTAACAAAGAATTTATCCCCCTCCAGGTTAGGCGTAACATTTAAATATTTTATTATTGACTTATAAAGATAAGAATTTTGTATATCAAAGGTTTTATGCGATACATAAAAAGTTTTTACGCCCGTAGCAATAAGTATCACGGCAAAAATATATAATAACCAAGAGAACTTATTTATCAGTATAATCCCGCCATAAATCATTACAGCCCTAAAAGCTATAACGCCAATTATGCCAAAGAATAAAACACGATGTTGATATTTTTGCGGAATCTTAAAAAATTGGAAGATAATTGAGATAACAAAGATATTATCAAGCGACATAGCCTTTTCAATTAGAAAGCAAGTATAATATTCACGTGTGCTATCTGCTCCCATATTATAATAAATATAAATGCCAAATAAGCAGGATATTGTAAAATAGAAAAGGCTAAAGAGTAAGCTTTGCTTAAAGCTCATTACTTCATTTTTTTTATGTATAACCCCTAAATCAAGTACTAATAAAGCAAAAATTATGGTGTAAAAAATAATCCAACTCATAACTTATCTCAGCATTTTATATTGCATATGATAATATAATCCTCCACCATACATAACTCTTAGCTGGAATTTTATAGTATTTTCTCCTTGTTTTAAATAAGGCTTGATATCAAGTGGTAAATTTTTAGCTTGTAACGCCATACCTTGATCATTACCATTGTTACAATAAGCTTTTTGATCCAAAGAATCTTGAGAAGCTATAGGTGCACTAAGAACTTTTGTATTATTAACATATACAAGTGTACAATCATCATACCATAAATCTAGAATTTTAAAATAATCGATATCAGCCATAATAGCATCTAAAGTTACTTTAAACGTTATGGTAAATAATTTACTATTATCTGGTTCATTTGATGCATCTATAAAAGTTCTAGGATCACGAGGGAATGCATCTACTCCAAGGCTAGGATCAGGTTGTAATGGTACAACATTTAAAATAAAATCACCAGTTTTTGTAGTAGGATTATAAGGAGTATTTACTAATTCCGTAGGAAAATTGTTTTCAATAATTTCTATAGGTAGACCTTTTGATTCTCTACAACCAATATTTTGTCCTAAAGTCTCAAATTTAATAGTTTTATTGTCAAAATTTGATAAGCAGTAACGCTTAAGGCTTGTTCCTTTTGGTTCCAGATTTGGATATGGATCTAAAGATGGATCTATTTCTACCCAATTAGGTGGACATGTACCTACTCTTAACTCTCCTATATCTGTTTCACCCCACAATGCATTACCATCAGAAGCTTGTGGAGAAGTGATTGCAGAACAAACAGGAGCTAAAATAGGCGAACATAGATTTAACTCTCGCCAAGTTTTATCTCTTACATCTGAAACCTTAACATCATATGTTGGTTGATTAGGTTTTGCAGGATCATCACTAGGATAAAATGTAACTTTATAATATTGAGTAGCATCTAATATAGAGCCTAAATTAGATTTAGGTTCTAACCTATTTAAATAGTCTGTAGTTAAGACGCACACAGGAGTATTAGGATTATCATTATTAGTATAACAATTAGTATTATTAGCACATTTATAAACGGTAATACCTTTTCCTGTACCTGATAAAGTTTCTACTTGAGAACAACCGCTTGTACTTTCACATAAACTAAGATTTGCATAATTAGCATCTTCAGCAATTTTACTTTTAAGTACGCTACAATCTACAGTATTTGACTGATCTAATTTAGCAAGCACACAATTTATTTGTTGATTATTATTAGGATTACCAGGTGTTGTTGATGGTGGTGGTGGTACAGGACTACAATGCTGGAAATTCTTAGGCATTAAGCAGGTATGCGTTCCACCTTGTACATATTTACCATTTATATATTCCAAATATTTTAAATAGACTGCATTTGGATTTGAATTTCCATTATTGTCATAAGGCGGTATATTATCTTTATATACGCCGTGAATTGTTATTTGGTTTAACGCATTAGGACCTGAAAATGGCATAGCAATATATTTATCATCCGGATATTTTGGGGGATCTTTAGGGATAAATGCAACAGAAGAACTATAATTATAACCAGCAAGCGTTACTACACTTTCTGTAGCATTAGGATTATCAGGATCAGGTGCTGCATATGATAATGGGGTCACAAGTGTACTAGTTTGATCTATAATATTACCCTTATCATCTATTACTTGCATAGAAGCAACGAATTGTGGAGTATAATAGCTATTGCTTGGGCAAGTAATTCCCGAATATTGTTTTTCACATTCGTAAGTAGCTAAACTATATGAATCACTTACTCTAGGCACACATCCTGCTAAACTACTCGATTCAAATACACAGATATCTGCTGGATCTTGTGTATCTGTTTTAGTATTACTAATAGAAGCATAAAGGCTTCGAGGTTTATTATTACTATCATTTAAAGTAAAGCTTTTCTGTATTGGCATTAAATTATCTTTATCTTGAACTTGCACTTCAGGAAATTGTACGCTTACATCAACAAACTGACCTATATTAGCTCCCCATATTTTTTGACAAGAAGTTGAGTTATTTGCTTCTGCAGTACCACAATCAGGTATATCACTTATAAAATAATCACTAGGAGTTTCAAGTTTATCCATAACCTGCGAATATACTATTCTAAAACCTTGATTACAACCATTAGCAGTAACATCGCAAGGTAATTTTATATTTGTATTAATGCAAGGAGCACCACTTGAAGAACTACTACAAGGTTTAATAAAATCTGTATAAGCAGTAGCTACGTGAGCACTACTTGCTGAAGTAAATACCCCTTTTATTTCTACACAAGTATTAAGATCAGGATTGTCACCAGTACAAAGAGGTATAAGATTATTAAAACTGACACGCACTGTATTATTAATAATATTATTTCTAACATTTGACACTACGCAAGGCAAGACAACGGAAGATTGATTAAAAGTTCCATCAGGGTTTTTAACACTACATATATTATTAATGACTGCAGGAACGCTAAGCTCGTTTAAACTTTTACAAAATGGCGGCGGGTAAGGACCTAAAGGTAATTGTACACAACCGAAAGAAAAATCATCTACAGAACCGTTTAAAGACCCAAAAGCTTCAATGATTGGTATTATTACCTTATTAGGGAAGAAATTAAATAGATCACCTATAGCATTAAGTACAGTTTGTAGTACTTTTATTATTTTCGAATCTTGACTTATCATACCAAGCAGTTTAGAAAGTAAACTTGGTATATTTGCTCCACCAAGTGTAGTAACTAGAAATTTCAATACTTGTGCAATCGGGCTCAACTTAGTAGTTTCATGTAGTGGTTGACTATTAGGATTCCAGTCTACAAGGTCAGTATGTGGTCCTGAATCTGAAACAAGATTTACAAGACCTGGATCACTATATGCACAAAGCTTAGGGGAAGAAATAGTAAGTATTTGTCCGTCTACCCCAACTATAGTATCGTCACTATCGGTAAAACCAACTTTATTAAGATGAAATCCTGCAGTATATCCAGGATCAGCAGGGGAAGGATCAGAATTTATTCCAGGAGGAGGTGCCATTGCAGGTACTGCAATTCTGGCACAAACTCTAGTTAGCGGTAAACCATAACCGGTTGGCCATAATACGCATTGTCCATCCCAGTTTAAATTAGCGTTCTGAGACCAACAAGCAGCAGCATTACAGCTTTGAATTCTAATAGTTATTTTAGGAGTAAAATAGGTACTGTCTGGTGACGCTTGAGCACATCTATTTAATACAAAAGGTACAAACCTACCAGGATAATCAAATTGTAATAAACAATTATCAGTATCACGACCATCACTTTTATTCCAAGGAGGACAATTTGCACCTGTTTTAAATGTCTTTACTATTTGATTCGGACCTTTATTCCAAGTTTCTGTTCTTTCACTTTGTCCACAATTACAAGGATCAGTAATACAACCACCTATATCACCCCAAATACTGGCATGCGTATTAATTGAGCAAAATAAAAAAAATAATAAATATTTTTTCAACACTTTGAGTAATTGTTATAAAATAGTTGTTAAATAGTCGTATATACTTCTAGTAAGAATTCTTATTAGAAAAGTTGGTATACGAAGATCAACTTCAAAAAGAGCAAGAAGTTCATAAGACGAGGAACGGAACGTATATTTAATACGTGAGTACCGGAGTACTTATGAACGACGTAGCCAATTTTTGAAGTTCATCGAGTAGACTAGTCTACGTTTAGTGCATCGTATAGATAATTAATCCAATTATCTGGCGGTCCTTGGTATTTTTCTAGCACTTCTTTATAGATAGCCATTTCTTCCTTTTTACTTGATAAAATACGCACGACCCCGACTAATGCTGCTATACTTAATTCTAAAGCTATAGATTCATTATCTTTATTAATTAAAAACATTCTACTGGTAAGTATTAATTGCGATAACTTACGTATTTCTGAATCTGTTAAACCTAAAATCTCATCTAGATCTTCGATTTTTACATCAGACGGTAAAATAATTTTAGTATTAATTATTTCAAGCCATGCTTTTAAAGTATATTTCTTAAGGTAAATAAAATTAAAATTACCTACAAAGACACCATTATTTTCAGATAAATTATTAAAAATTAAGCTTATATTATCACTATAAATTTCAGGTTTATAGAGTTTATCAAAACTATCTGCAGCGAATATTTTAGGTTTAGTACCTACTAAGCTTAAATGGTAAGTAAGTGCATAAACTACACTAGCACAAACACTTTGATGTTTTTTTAAGTTATTATTAAATTGTTCTAAATATTTTCTTTCACTTGGATAAAATTGCTTAGCAAAAGGTTCATCTGAAAGCTTGTATAAATTAAGACCGACAATACTACTTTCATTAATATTAAAAACTGACTGGTCAAATAAACCGCTATATAATTGTCCCTCAGTGAAGCCTTTTAATTTATCTAATATTGTACTGCCACCCTCTTCTTTAAAATCTTCCAATTTTAAGATGTCAGAAAAAATTCGCTTTTCTTTATCAATTGATAAAATTTTACTTCTGAGTTTTTCTAAAAAAGTTAGTTCTACTTCATTAAGCGGTGAAATATAATGACCACTTAACATCTTTAAAAACTCTAAAATAAAAGCTTGCGATTTTTCTGTATCATCTACTAAAAATGGATTGATAATTTGCTTATCAATTTCTAACCATGTACCCTCTAATGCTTCGATAAAAATCTTAGAATCATTGCTATTAGAGATATAAATTATTGTTGGATCATACTTAGTTGATTCCGACACCAGAAAATTTAATAATACTGTTTTACCAGTTTTTTCTGTACCAAAAATACAAGTATTACCCCTACCAGTTTTATCATGAAAATTCATGAAATAAGGAGTACCTCTTTCTGTTCTAAGTAGTGTTAATGCTCGTCCCCAAGAAGTATATTGGCTACCTAAAGGTGAGTTGTGCAGAGCAGCAAGAGATGCTATATGATCTGACAATAAAGGCGACATTCTTCGTATGAAAGCAAAATTAGCCGGTAATTGTGCCCAAAATGTTTGTTCTATATTAAGATCTTCTTTTACATGAACAATACCAAGTTTAAAAAGCTCTCTTGCAGCTTTTGCAACAGAAGCAGTAAGTTTATCTTCATCTTCTTCTATAACAGCAATTGAAATCTGTTGATTACAAAACTCAAAAGAAGATTTATTATCATTAAGTTTATTAATCCCTTTATGCTCAATCAAGTTATTATCATTAGTAATTTTTAAAATATAATCCTGCCCCTTTAAAGCAGCAGTCACTACTTTTTTATCAACAAAGTAAAATATCTCGGTTATTATTAATTCAAGCGGCAGCTGCAAAAACTTATCAAGAGCTTCAGAAGGAGATTCTTGATATTCTTTGATAGATAACAAGGAAATAAATTTTTTATTCTGTTCCTGATTCGTGACTATCATTTTATCGCCACTAATCGTATAAGTACTTCTACCTATTGCACTTGATAAATCTATTATAGGTACTAAACAATCACTATCGTTAATATTAGCTATTCGGTTATATAAAAATAAAGGTGCAGAAAATGTGTTTTCATTTTCAAATGTTATACCAAGCTTTTCTGCATCAAATTCATTTAAGTCATTCAAAATATTATTAGCAAGACTTTCTAGCTTCTGAACAGCAGACTCTAAATATTTATTTTCAAAGTCTACGATTAATTTAGTTGATAAAGAATTTATCAGAGAGCCAAAATTTTTAATCTTAATCTTGGCAGAATCATGTACTATGGAAATATATAAAGTATTAACAAATTTATCATTCCAGTGGTTTTTTCTCTGCCATAATGCATGGATGTTAGCAGGTAATAATTTTTTATACGGAGTAGGATCGTCTAAATTTTGTTTTTCTCTTATTGTATGCATCCAAAAAGCAAAATCATAACTATTTGTATGCTTTTTTACGGAAGCTCTAATTATTTCACGTAAATTTTGTATTTTATCACTAATTTTTTCCGAACTGATACCATAGACTTTAATAATTTGTAGTAACTTACCATCCTTGGTAAGCAAAGTATGCTCATTATAGTGACATGCTATAGGTATAAAATTCGGAGCATTATAATTATATATATCCTTATCAAACTTTCGTAAACCACTAAACACAAATAACCTTAATTTAAATTAATTTGTTGTCATCCCTTGAAGGCTTTGTTGCATGGGTTGAGAGCCATCATTGCGAGAAGAAACTGAAAGTTCCGTACGTCCGCAATCTCAGAAATCATATGCTGTTTCATGAGATCGCCACGCTCCTTTTAGTCGCATAGCTTATGACGGGAAAAACGAGCCATGTAACGATCCAGTCACAGTATAACACCAAGCTATAATCGCAAACACTTACTGCAAAACTTTATCATGTAATAAACATTATTACAAAACTTTACCTAATTATTTACGTTTAATAAATGATTATTCTTTATATGCAGTGATTTTTTGTAACCCTCCCATGTAATTTACCAGAACATCCGGTACGGTTATTGAACCGTCTTCATTTTGATAATTTTCTAAAATTGCAACCATAGTTCTACCAATTGGTAAGCCAGAAGCGTTTAAGGTATGAACTAAAGTAGTATCATGACTACCGAATTCCTTATATCGTGCTTTCATTCTACGTGCTTGAAAATCACCACAATTAGAACAGCTAGCAATTTCACGATATTGTTTTTGCCCCGGAAGCCAAACTTCTATATCATAAGTTTTTTGTGATGCAAATCCCATATCACCTGTACAAAGTAGCATAGTGCGATAATGTAATCCTAGTTTCTGTAGGATAGTTTCTGAAGCGTTAGTCATGTATTCATGCTCGTTTTTTGACTCTTCAGGTGTTGTAATAGATACAAGCTCTACTTTACTAAATTGATGCAATCTAATCATACCTCTAGTATCTCTACCACTGCTACCTGCTTCTGATCTAAAGCATGGTGTATAAGCAACAAGTCTCATAGGTAATTTTTCACGAGGAATAATAGTATCGGCAACCATGTTGACCAATGACACTTCTGCGGTTGGAATTAGCCTATAGCCGTTTGTAGTTGCAAAAGATTCATCGGCAAATTTAGGTAACTGACCAGAATTATACATAGCATTATCTCGAACTAGCACTGGAGGCGACACTTCAAGAAAACCGAACTCTCCAGTATGAACATCAAGCATGAAATTGGCTAAAGCACGCTCTAATTTTGCTAAATCACCTTTTAATGTTACAAATCTAGCACCTGAAATTTTCGCTGTTTGCTCAAAATCCATTAGATCTAGCTTTACACCAAGCTCAAAATGTTGTTTTTTATTTTGAGCATTAAGATCTACTTCTCCATGAGTACGAATTAATTTATTCATACTTTCATCAATACCATATGGCACTTCTTCATCAGGAATATTAGGAAGAGTATTTAATAGCTCGTTTAGCTCATTATTATTGTTTAAATCTTGTTCGAGCTCCTCTAGCTTTTCATTGATGTCCTTGACATCTCTTTGTAATCCCTCAAATTCCTCGCCGCTTTTAGGATTTATATTACCTAAAATTTTTGACTTTACTTTACGTGCGTGCTGAAATTCTTGAATTAGATTAGTGATTTTTCTTTTTTTACCATCAAGCTCTTCGATTCTTTTTGCCATAGGTTCAATAAATCTCTGCCTAAGCTTATCATCGAATAATTCTTGATTTTCTCTAATCCATTTAATATTTAGCATTTATGACCTCGGTTTTTTCTATATAATTACATATTATTATTGAAATTTCATATAATAAAAGCAGCGGTATTGCAAGAGCAAACTGGCTTAATATATCTGGAGGAGTTAATATTCCTGCAATAATAAAGTTAATAACTATCGCAAAGCGTCTTTTTTGCTTAAGCGTTTCTATTGTAATTATTTTTAATGTATTTAATATTATTAAAACAACTGGAAGTTGAAAGGCAACACCAAAAGCTATAATTAGATGAATAACTAGATTTAAATATTCACTAATCCTAGCTTCTAAAACTATCGGTACTATTAAATCACGCTTTTCAAAACTAAGGAAAAAATTCCAAGCTTTTGGCATTACGAAATAAAAAACGAAAATACTACCACACCAGAATAAAATAGGCGATATAAAAAGAATAAACGCAATAATTTTTTTTTCATGGTGATATAATCCCGGACTAACGAATAAGTAACATTCTAAAGCAATTATCGGTATAATAATAGCGAAAGCTGCAAAAGCTGCAAGCTTAATATAAGTAAAAAATGCCTCAGTAAGTCCAGTATAGATTATATTTCGTAAATTATCCTTACTTAGTTTAGCAAGCGGTTCTAATAAGAAACTATAAATATTATCACTAAAATAATAGCAAATAGCAAATGCAACTATAAAAATAATAAATATTCTAGATAATCTTACTTTAAGCTCTGATAAATGTTCTTGAAAAGAATATAATTTCATAATTATTTTATATTACATCCCGTGAACAAGCAACGGGATGACACTAAAGATATTTTTCGATCCATGTAATAACACTTATATTTTCTTACCATACACTTTAAAGAAGACCAGTATAAATAACATACTAAATAACGTATTACAAAAAAAGAATAAAGACCAAGGAAGATATTTTGCACAAATGCCACCAAGAGCAGCTAAAACAATACGACTAACCGAGCTAAAAGATGCTATAATAGAATATTGGGTAGCAATAAATTCACTATTACAGAGATTTGCAAAATATATAGAGATAATAGTTCCAGCAAAACCAATGCAAAAATTTTGCGTAGTAATAGTTATTATAAATATCTTTACGTTATATCCGACAATAGCAAGGATCATGAACATAAGAGGTGAAAGTAATTGAATAATGCCGCCGGTTAAAACGCTGCGTAATATACCGATTTTTGTTGATAAAATTCCGCCTAATGCTCCTCCTACTATCATGATAAACAATCCGTAAGCCTTGTAAATAAAAGCTATTTCATGAGTAGTAAAACTTAAATCTAATAACAAAGGTGAGCTCATAGCCATAGGTATAGAATCAGCGGCTTTATATAGAAAAACAAACAGCATGATTAATAATAAATGCTGTTGTTCGTTTTTCAAGGATATAATGCTGCTTTTAATAACTTCAAAATATTGTTTTAGATTTATTAAATCCTTTGTTCTATGAGATTTTTGTTTCGGCTTTGGTTCTTTAATGCATAAAACAATCATAGGTCCAAGAAAAGTAATACAAATAGCTAATTTATAAACAGTACTCCAATCAAAAATAACCGATATATATAAAGCACCGACGCTACCGAGTAACATCCCAAGCCGGAATCCTATACTGCCGAAAGTAAACGCTAAAGAAAGTTCTTTTTTTGAAGTAGGTCTCTCAATGCGGTATGCGTCAAGTACAATATCCTGAGTAGCCGCACAAAAAGAGATAATAAATAATATAGTGGCTGTAATATATATATTATCACAAGGGCTAAAGCTTAAAAATCCGGTCATCGCTAAAATTAGGCATAGCTGTGATGCTATTGCCCAGCCACGCCTTGCTCCAAATTTAGAACATAAAAAAGGAATAGAATATTTATCAATAAAGGGAGACCATACAACCTTTAAACAATAAGGAAAAGCAGCAAGCGATATTAAACCTATTATATCGGTTGTATATCTTGCTTCGGATAATTGATACGGAACGGTAAAAAAAATTAAATTAAACGTGAAACCGGAAATCAGACCTAAGAGCAAAATCCCAAGTAAATATATTTTATCTATACTTATTTTCTTTATCAAAAACATATTATTTATATTGTATTTTTAAAGAATAAGGTGCGACCTTAGAAAATATCTTACCTACTACCGGTATTTTAGTTACAATACTACTAATGAAGAAAAATGAAGGAATAACGTTACCTTTAATTTGAATTAATTTTTGGTTAGTATCAATATTACCTTTCATAGTAAAGTCAAAAAATGGTCCGTGTGCTTCTGCACCGTATAATGTAATTACGTTTCCTTGATAACTAAAATTACCGTTCATATCTTCAAATGAAATATTCTTATTATTGGTTATCGAGCTAAGAAGACCAGGTATTGAAACGAAAGAAACTAATCTTGTTAAAAAAGGAGTATCGGTTAAGGCAAAACGTGTTATATAGAATTTACCATCTAATATTGGTATTATATCGCCTTTTTTAACTTTGTATCTTCTAGTATTTAAGTTAATTTTAGCATAACCATCTTGCATAGAACTATACATCCCAAGCCCTTTAAGTAATGCTCCAGCATTATCTGACTCAATTAACCATTGTTCATAGCTTTCTTGTGCAGTAAGAGACATCCTCACTTTTCCATTATTAGAAATATTGCTATTTAGAAAACCAGAGAAGCAGCGTACTTTATCACATTTAATCGCTAAATCAAAGTTATCTAAAATTACATTATCTTTTAATAAAATTTTATATATGTTAGTTTTTAACATTACATTACGTGTGGAATCACCATCTTTTTGTAAAAACCCCATCATATTAGAGTTTGAAAGGTCTAATACACTTCCATAAATTTCAGTATTTAGATTATGACTATCTATAGTTATTTTTCCGCTTAATCTTGTATTTTTATGATTGATGGAGAGCAAGGATATATTATAAGTATCTTTCTTAGCTAAGATATTACCACTAATTTTTAAACTATCATCCCCTGATAGATTAAATTCGATATTCTTATCTGAACCCTTATCACTTAATTTAGTATGGATATTTAAATTAGCTTTTTTACGCAACTGTTTGTGGATAGCTACTTTATCTATATAAAACTCTAAATTATCAAGGTTAGAATTAAGATCCATAGTTGTATTGTTATTTTGTTTCTTATACTCAAAATCTAAAACAGCACTACCTGACATTAATTTTAATATGCCAAAACTTTTATTATTTGCTGTAATATTACTTTTTATTTTAAGCAGGCAATTATTATTTTCATTTACCATATCGTGGTCGTAAGTAAAATTACTTACATAATTATTGATTTTACCCTTACCAGTAATATTTAATTGATTGTCTTTAAAAACACCTTTTGCCTCACCTTGTTGTAACAATATATTATTGCTTAAAGTATTAAAATTTATATCAGTTACTGTTGAGGTAACATTATAGCTATTATCGATTTCAGGATTGATAGGAATTATTATCTCTATTATTGAATTGGCATTTCCTTTAATTTCTTTCAAATCAATATCTTCATTTTTAACATTTTGATATGCATCATTTGGTATAAAATCAACTAAATCACTAATTTCACCTTTAGCAGTAGCGTTAAAAACAAATTGTGACTTAAGAGGTCCTTCCCATTTAAAAGTCATAATACCATTAGACAGAACGCTGTTACCGCTATAAGCCTCATTAATCAAGAATTTTATCTCTGCCCCTGAAATAACTATATTAGTATCAACTTTAGTTAAAGCAGGTAAATCTTTATGATATTTATATTCAAAATTTGATATATGCAAATTTGCTTTTAAATTATCATCTTCTAAAATATTTTCTTTTAAAAATTTTCTATCTAGTTTAATGCTTAATTCGCCGTTTTGAATGTGACCTTGTTTTATATGCTCTCGCAAATATGATATCACAGGATTATTAGGAATAATTTTTTCTACTGTTTGGTAAATTATCAAAGGAATATTTACTATATTGGCATTTGCATCTATGTTTTTATCAGTTACTTTACTGTTTAAAGTTAAAGAAGCTTTGTTACCAAAATTCAACTTACAATCAGCTATTTTAGGGTTACTTTTTGTATTGCTAGTTTTATAAACACATATAACTTTTCCAAGCGGCAGCCCTGCCCCTTTTTCATCGGTTAAAATATCACTTTTTATTGAAGTTAGATTTATGTTAG
Organism: Rickettsia bellii RML369-C; assembly: GCF_000012385.1. Classification (NCBI taxonomy): domain Bacteria; kingdom Pseudomonadati; phylum Pseudomonadota; class Alphaproteobacteria; order Rickettsiales; family Rickettsiaceae; genus Rickettsia; species Rickettsia bellii. Next base: position 81,544 of record NC_007940.1, on the reverse strand, counting down.
TTAAAATATTTCTTTGGAATATATTTAAGGAGTAATCACCATTTATTTGAGTATTTATAATTTCTTCCTTATTATTTGATATTACCGAAAATTGAGCTACATTAAAATATGCTTCTATTAATGAATTAGAAAATAAATTTTTGAAATTTAAAGTAATATCAAGGTCATTAATTTCCCCTTCAGCATTATCTATAAGATATAGAGAAATTTTATTAATTATTAAGTGATTTTCTTTAAAATTTAAGTCATCTATTACAGCTTTGATATCATTCTTACTTAAATAAAATTCAATTACTCTTTTTAAAGGCTTATTCATATGTCCATGATTTGCACTATAAAAAATTAAATATGCAATTAGAAACAATGCAGCAAAAGTTGTAAAAATACTAATAAAAGCTTTTCTGAGAAAATTCATTCGAGTTTATAAATCGATTAAAAGATAACGCAAGTTTTAGACTTGTAATATTTGTTAAATATAAAGTATAATCTAGAAAAAATCATCAAAAATTATGAATATTACATTTATTGGTAGCGGCTATGTGGGATTAGTTTCAGGTGTTATGATGAGCTATCTAGGTCACAATGTTACTTGTCTTGATAATGATGAAGCCAAAATCTCTAAGTTAAATAAGAGAATATTACCAATTTATGAAACTAAACTTGATAAATATTTTACGCAAGCTTTGGAACATGAAAGGTTAAAGTTTACTAGCTTTTATAACGAGGAACTTAAAAATACCGAAGCAGTATTTATAACAGTTGGTACACCCTCTAAAGCATCAGGCGAAGCCGATTTAAGTTATGTTTATGAGGCAATAGATAAAATTTCTCTACATATAAACAAAGATTGTTTAATAGTTATCAAATCAACTGTACCACCAAATAGTTGTAATAATATCATTAATTATTTAAAAGAAAAAGGTTTCTCATTTAATGTTGCATCAAATCCAGAATTTTTACGTGAAGGGAATGCTGTAGAAGATTTTTTATATCCTGATCGTATCGTGATTGGTGTAAATAATAAAGAATCAGAGGATATATTACGAAAGATTTATATGCCTTTAACGGATAATGGAGCAGAATTAGTAATAACTGATTTAGTTACAGCAGAACTTATTAAATATGGCTCAAATAGTTTTTTAGCTACTAAAATTGCTTTTATTAATGAGATGGCTAATTTATGCGAAAAAATTGGGGCTGATATTAAAAATTTATCTAAAGGGATAGGGCTTGATAAAAGAATTGGAACAGCCTTTCTAAATGCTGGACCTGGCTTTGGAGGCTCATGTTTTCCAAAAGATATCTTGGCACTAAATAGTATTATTAAGAATAATTACATAGATTCTAAAATTCTTGAAGCAGTGATTAGAAGTAATAAAGAACGTCCGAGCCTGATGGTAGATAAGATAGCTACTTTATTAGATGAAGATTTAAAAGGTAAAAATATAGCAGTTTTAGGCTTAACCTACAAAGCCGGTACTGATGATGTTAGAGCAAGTCCTGCAATTGAGATAATTAAAAATTTATTAGATAAAGGGACATACGTTAAGGCATTCGATCCCATGGGTCTTGAAAATTCTCAAAAAACTTTTCAAAATGAAAATTTGTTATATCTAGATTCCGCAATCAAAGTTTGTGATTCTTCTGATGCTATAATTATTACTACCGAGTGGAGCGAATTTCAAGCACTTGATTGGCAGAAAATTTATAGCTTGGTAAAAACACCTATAATTATTGATCTACGGAATATCTTAAAAGCTGACGAGGTGGAGAGCATAGGCTTTAGATATTATACAGTAGGAAGTAAGATTTAGTGCTGATGTCATTCCTGCGTAGGCGGAATCCCGCATAAAGCGAGATGAATCGAGCTTTTAATCCTAAAGGATTTGCCGTATTTGTAATTTTTTCTGGATTCCCGCCTACGCAGGAATGACATAGGACTCTACAACAAAATCATACACTTTAACACTAATTAAAAATGCAAACTGAATTTATACATTTAAGAACGCAAAGTTCCTATTCTTTTTTAGCAAGTGCATTAACTACTGAGAAAATAGTAGAACTTGCCTCTTCTTATAAAATGGCTGCTATTTGCTTAACAGATAAAGAGAATTTATTTGGATCACTAGAGTTTGCTTTATATGCAATAAAGAAAGGTTTGCAGCCTATTCACGGAGTTATTTTAAATATACAATATGAGACGGGTGTTTTTGCAGAAATATTATTAATAGCTAAAGATGAAACTGGCTATAAAAATTTGCTTAAACTATCCAGTATCACCTTTACCACAAATGATCGTAAAATATGCAACCATATTACTTTTGAGGATTTAAAAGAACATCAAGAGGGATTAATAACATTATGTTGTTATACTGAAGGCGTTATAGGAAAATGTTTGCTTGCTAATAAAGAAGAACAAGCTGAAATGTTTGCACGAAACTTGCAAGAAATTTTTGGAGATCGTTTTTACTTTGAAATCATGAGACACGATCTACCAGAAGAGCAGCTTATTGAAGATAATTATATTAAAATAGCATCAAAATTAAATATTCCGCTTGTTGCTACTAATAAAGTACTATTCAGCAAAAAAAGCATGCATGATGCACATGATGTATTATTATGTATTTCTGCCGGTGTTACTAAAGAATATCCTGATCGTAAAACAGTTAGTGAGAATTGTTATTTTAAATCAGCAAAAGAAATGATCGAGCTTTTTGCCGATCTACCTAGTGCTATCGAAAATACAGTAAATTTAACACAGCGTTGTTATTTTGCTGCCCATACAAATCCTCCAATGCTTCCTAATTTTGCTACTAAAGACATTAGTGAAACTGATTTAATTAGAAAAGAAGCAAAAGACGGATTACTTGCAAGACTTGATACAAAATTCAAATCTGAACATATTTCCATAGAACACCAAGAAAGTATTAAAACTGAGTATTTTGCTCGCCTCGATTACGAGCTAAATATTATATGCAGTATGAATTTTGCTGGTTATTTTTTGATCGTATCCGACTTTATAAAATGGAGTAAAAAGCAGGGTATTTTAGTAGGACCAGGCAGAGGTTCAGGAGCAGGATCAGTTGTTGCTTGGAGCTTACTTATTACTGATCTTGACCCTATTAAATTTGGTTTATTATTTGAAAGATTTTTGAATCCCGATCGTATTTCAATGCCTGACTTTGATATTGATTTTTGTCAGGAAAGACGAGAAGAAGTTATTAATTATGTACGTTCTAAATATGGTAATAATAGAGTAGGACAAATTATAACTTTCGGTAAAATGCAGGCAAAGGCTGTAATTAAGGATGTTGCACGAGTACTAAGCTTGCCATATAAATTTGCAGATTATCTAACTGAATTAGTGCCGTTTAGTGCAATAAACCCCGTTACGCTTGAACAGGCAATACGAGAAGTGCCGGAGCTTGCCAATGCTGCTAAAGGTAACGGATTATATAATTTAGAGGGTGAGCTAGAATTAATTAAGCTGGTACTTGATACCTCATTAATTCTTGAAGGGCTGCATCGCCACTCCTCAACGCATGCAGCAGGAATTGTAATAGCCGGTACTGATTTAGTTGATATAGTACCTGTCTACAAAGATGCTAATTCCGATATGCTGGTAGTCGGTTATTCTATGAAATATTGTGAGCTTGCTGGTTTAATTAAGTTCGATTTTCTTGGGCTACAAACTTTAACTGTTATTACCGATTGTAAGAAATTGTTAAAAGAACAAAATATAGAAATAGATTTTAACGATATGACATTTGATGATGAAAAAACTTATCAAATGTTATGTAAAGGTAAAGGAGTCGGTGTATTCCAGTTTGAAAGTGTTGGGATGAAAGATGCACTTAGACGCCTTAAACCCGACTCCATACATGACTTAATAGCTCTTGGTGCGTTATATCGCCCTGGACCTATGGAAAATATTCCAACCTATATAGCTTGTAAGCATAAATTACAGCAGCCTGATTATTTGCATGAGTTATTAAAGCCTATCTTAGAAGAAACTTATGGAGTAGTAATATATCAAGAACAAGTCCAAAGAATTGCTCAAGTTTTAGCTGGTTATACGCTAGGTGCTGCTGATTTGCTTCGCAGAGCCATGGGTAAGAAAATTAAAGCTGAGATGGAACAACAAGAAGAAATTTTTGTTAAAGGTGCAATAGCTAATAATATTTCTGAGGCTCAAGCTAAATCTATTTTCGCAACTGTTGCTAAATTTGCTGGTTATGGTTTTAACAAGGCACATGCCGCAGCTTACGGGGTTATTTCATATCAAACAGCATATCTTAAAGCTAATTATCCAGCAGAATTCGTAGTTGCGTGCTTAAATCTTGAACTAAATAATCACGATAAAATTAATTTATTCCTACAAGAAGCAAAAGATAATAATATAAAAATCATTGCACCGAATATTAATATTTCAGGTGGGTATTTTAGTGTAAAGTCTGTCATACCGCGGCTTGACTGCGGTATCCATGGAGACCAATTAAAAGATACTGCGGTCAAGCCGCAGTATGACATTGATAGTTCTATAATTTTTGCACTTGGAGCTATAAAGGGAGTCACGCCGAATTTTGGTAAGCTAGTAACAGATGAAAGAAATGCAAGAGGTGCTTTTAAATCGATTGTTGATTTTATTGAGAGATTACCACCAAAAGCTATCAACAGTAAATTACTTGAAAATCTAATTAAAGCTGGCTGTTTTGACGAATTACATGATAATAGATTGCAATTGTTTTTAAGCATTTCTAAGCTTCTTGCATATTCGGTTTCTTATCATGAAGAACAGGCATCTAATCAATTTAGTTTAATTAAAGTCTCTAGCTTAAGCAAAGAAATATTAGTTTCAAGTGATTACGCTGATAAAAATACTTTAGCTTTTTATGAATTTGAGGCTATGGGGCTATTTATCTCAAATCATCCGCTAACAGAATATAAAGAAATATTTAATCGTCTAAATATCTTAAGCTCTGCTGATTTACATAATAATTTGCCTGATGGTACTAATAGAGTAATGATTGCTGGTGTAATACAAAAGAAAGATTCTCGTATGTCAGCAAGAGGTAGATTTGTTACCTTAGTGCTTTCTGATCCTGAAAATATATTTGAGTTAAGTATTTTTAGTGAAGAGGTTTTAAAAGATTACGTACATCTACTTGACGTCAAAAGTCTAGTAGTTGTTAATTGCGATATCATTAAAGATGAGGGCGGTATTAAAATCACTGCTAAAAGCTTTTCATCAATTGAAAATGCAACTGGCAATCAGCAATTTGATTTACAGCTCTACCCTAAAAATGACGAAGAATTAGAACAAATAATTACTCTACTATCAGCACGTATAAATAACGACGAGCAGAGTAATACTATAGCTACAATATATTTATCAAATAAATCAGTGAAAAATTTTGTAGCAAAAATTACGTTTCCAGAAAAGTTTTTTTTAAAAGGGCAAGATTTTGAGATTCTTAGTATTTATCAAAATACTTAAATATACAGTGATTTTATCTTTCTAAATCTGCTTTAGATAATTCTGTAATTTTTATAACAGACTCTAATGGAATACCTTCTTTCAGCATTTTCTTTGCCATAGTAATTTTTTCTTCTTGCATTTTCTTTGTCATCATAACTTTTTCTTTTTGCATTTTAATATTAACTAGCTTTACTGCTTCCGCTTTCGCTTCTGCTTTTGCTTCTTCCTTTCCTTGTTGTATCCAATGATGAGCTATACTTTTCATATTCTTTGCCATAATAGCTTTTTCTTCTTCTCTACCTTGTTGCATCCAATGGTGAGCTATACTTTTCATAACGTTTTCTCTTTTTTTAGGATTTAATTTTGATTGAAGTAGTTTTTCTACTTCTATTATATCATCTTGTTTAATTCTGGTCAAAGTGTAGCATAAAATTAGTTCTATATGCTCAATACCAATATCTATTTTAGCAAATTTAGGCAAAAGATCAGCTACTTCTTCCCACCTTTTAATAAATCACGCTCATGAATATGCTTCATAAAGAACTGTAAAATCCCAGACCATGCTTTTTCTTTCAATTTTTCGTCCGGAATATCATGTACATTTATTAATTGATAGTCATTAGTCCATGTAGCCTTTACAAGTTCACTATTTTCAAATAATTCCCATAGATTTCGTGGAGCATTATATTTTTGTACACCGTTATAAAATATTAATGGATATATGAAAGGAAATTTTTTGCTTTTTGTTGATTTTTTATGATATTCGGCAATTTTAAACATATACCGAAATAACCTCAAAGCCATATTATGATTAGGCGAGCTTTGATGCTCTAAGAGCAGATATAAGTAACCTTTTCCATCTCCAAACTTAGCAGAAAATAAAATATCTACTATAGATTTTTTGAGTCTTTTATCTACAAAACTGTCTTTTTCCATTTTCAGCTTTTCAAAGGAAATCAAATTTTGTATATGGGGAGGTAAATGCATCTCAAAAAACTCTTTAGAAACTAAAGGATTCTCAAACGCACTTCGGATAATTTCGTCGTGTTTAGGCTTTTTAGACACTTATAATCGTTTACTATTAATACATAGTGAATTAACTTGGACTCGGGATAGTTAATTTAAAAGTGAGACTGCGGACGTATACTTAATACGTGAACACAGGCGAAACTTGCAAAATTGACTGTCCCCAGTTCAAGTTAAAAAACTATAAACGCACTATATACATTTTCTACTAGCAGTACAACAATAATATTACCTTTTTAATTTAAAGTTATATTAAGCATCCAATAAGCTTTGTAGTTGGTCTTTAACTTTTGGTAGTTTGGCAAGATCACTTCCACCAGCTTGGGCAATGGAAGGCTGCCCACCGCCACCGCTACCACCTAAGAATAACGAAAGTTCTTTTGCAATGAACCCTGCATTAAATTTATCTGTTATAGCCCTACTTATTCCTACGGTAATAGATAGTTTAGAGCTATTATTTCCAACATATACCACTACTAAATCTTCTACTTTTTTAGTTAAATTCTCGGCAGCTTGACGTAAAATTTTATTGTCTAAATTTTCTACATGACAATAAATTAACTTAATTTCCTTGATCTTTTCGGCTTGTTTTTCAATCTGCTCGACGCTTAAATCTAAACTAGCTAAATAAGTTTTTTCTAACTCCTTTTCAAGCTCTTTATTACGCTCTAAAATATTGTTAACTTTACTGACAAGCTCATTTTTGTTAGTCTTTAGGCTATTTTCTATATTTTTAAGTAGCCCCTCTTTTTCCCTAATTAGCTTAATTACAAACTCACCGCAAACTGCTTCGATTCTACGAATACCTGCTGCAATAGCTGATTCGCTGGTAATTTTAAAGCAACCAATATCACCGGTATGTCTGACATGCGTACCGCCACATAGCTCGAGCGAAGTTTCCCCCATCTTAACTACTCTAACTTCAGAATCGTATTTCTCGCCAAATAATGCCATAGCTCCTTGTTTTACAGCATCTTCGGTAGACATAAGCGTAGTATCTACTTCGTGGTTATCTCTAATAATCTCATTTACCTTATCTTCAATTAAAACAATTTCTTCAGGAGTTAAAGCTTTAGGATGGCTAATATCAAATCTTAAATAAGAAGTAGCAACGAGTGATCCTTTTTGCGTAACATGCTTGCCAAGTATCTGATGCAATACTGCATGAAGCAAATGGGTTGCCGAATGGTGAATTCTTAAATTCTGTCTATATTTAACATCAATACTAAAATTAGCATTTTCATCCGTAATAACCTTACCTTTTTTAAGAACGCATTTATGAACTATGATAAAACCTAGATATTTTAGAGTATCTATTACTTCTATTTCACAATTTTGGGTTTTAATTACTCCGATATCGCCCATCTGCCCACCTGACTCACCATAAAAAGGCGTTTGGTTGGCTATTAAGAGAAATTGCGTATCTATTTCGCTAATATCGTTTACTAAAGCATTATCTTTAATTAAAGCAACTATTTTTCCATCAGCTTCATTAAGATTATAGCCTAAAAACTCCGTACTGCCATATTTTGCTTTAATATCAAACCATAGCTGATCGGTTTTAGATTCACCCGATCCAAGCCAAGATTTTCTAGCGCACTCTTTTTGTTCTAGCATTTGCTGTTCGAATCCTTGATGATCAACAGCAATATTACGATTTTTTAAAATATCTTCCGTCAAATCAAGAGGAAACCCATATGTGTCATACAACTTAAAGGCTACTTCACCTGATAATCTACCGCCTGCATTTAGATTTTCTGTTTCTTCAGAAAGTAATTTTAAACCACGCTCTAAAGTCGTTTTAAATCTAATTTCTTCCTGCTCCAATATACTACTTATAAAGCTCTCAGCTCTTTTAAGCTCAGGATAAGTATTGCCCATTAAATCAACAAGTTTCGGCAGTAACTTATACATTAGCGGCTCTTTTGACCCTAGTATATGAGCGTGACGCATAGCTCTTCTCATAATGCGGCGTAGCACGTAACCACGTCCCTCACTTGATGGCACTACCCCATCAGCTATCAAAAAGCTACAAGCTCTTAAGTGATCAGCAATAACACGGTATGAGAATTTTGCCTCTGCCTCTACTTTCACCTTTAATATATTTTCTGTGAAACTAATTATTTCTTGGAATAAATCTATATCATAATTATTATTAACATGCTGTAGCACTGCTGTCATACGCTCAAGACCCATGCCAGTATCAATCGACTTCTTCGGCAAATCTATTCTGGTGTCTTTATTAATCTGTTCATATTGCATAAATACCATATTCCAAATTTCGATAAAGCGGTCACCATCTTCATCTTTGGTGCCAGGTAAACCACCATATATTTGCTCACCATGATCATAAAATATTTCTGAACACGGACCGCATGGACCTAGATCACCCATTGACCAAAAATTATCATTCGTTTTAATTCTGATTATGCGATCATCCGAAAACCCTGCTATTTTTTTCCAATAAGAGGCTGCTTCGTCGTCAGTGTGATAAACTGTTGCATAAAGCTTATCCTTTGGTAATTCAAACTCTTTAGTTAATAAATTCCAAGCATAATATATAGCCTGCTCTTTAAAATAATCACCGAAAGAAAAATTACCGAGCATCTCAAAAAACGTATGATGCCTTGCGGTATAGCCAACATTTTCAAGGTCATTATGTTTTCCGCCTGCCCGTAGCGATTTTTGACTGGTTACTGCTTTGTCGTACGGTCTTTTTTCTTGCCCAGTAAAGACATTTTTAAACTGTACCATACCAGAATTAACAAACATAAGGCTCGGATCGTTATGCGGAATGAGCGGACTGCTACTTACATGCGTATGATTATTTGCTTTAAAGTAAGATATGAATTTACTTCTAATTTCTTCGGTGGTAAATTTAGACATATATATTATGATAAGTATAAAAATTAATTATATATAATGAATTATAATCAAAATAAACTTAATTTATAAAAAATATTCATGAAAAATATTTTTGACTTATTTAAACTGAAAAAAAATATTGTAGTTTTATTAGGCAATAAAGGCATTTTTCTTAGTGCTTTTCTTGGCGATAAAATATTAGATAAATTATTTATTCCTTATAAGGAAGAAGAACAAATTGATTTAAGCTTATATAAGAATTTTTTTAATAAATTTTCCAAAAGCGATATTTACTTTTTACTTGATAATACTGAATGCAAGATGCGTCATGATCAGTTGCCAGTATTGCAATCTATAGTCAAGATAGATCCTATTGAACAATTTATTGCAGGGTATTTTGAAAAAGAAGATATTATAGCTCATTGTGTTTATGAGGTTACTTCTCAACCAAGCGAGATTTGGTCGCTTTTAATTATGTCATCTCCTTTAAAAGCTCCTTTAAGCGATATAGTTTCATGCGTAATAGAAAATAGATTGTTTAATTTTAAAGGAATGTATTTTTTAACACTAGAACTACAAGTTATTATCAATAAAATAGTTCAAAATGTAGAAAATAATAAATTTGCAAATTATTTTCAAATTTGTGCTTTTGCAACACAAGCTAGCGGTATAAAGTTCATTATCAAACATAAAAATAATATAATCACCATTATAAATTTTGAATATCCATTTGATAAGACAGCTAGCTATGTTCAAGGTATTATAGAACAGGAAATTAATGACTGTTTTATATTATTTAAAAACTATATCAATAATCTCAATAAAGAAGTTTGCATTATTCTTATAGTAGATGAAGAATTAAAATCTTTATTAGAGCCTATAAGCTTTGAAGATTATCGTGTAATCCTTGTTCCAGTTGATGACATATTAAACGAACCGAATCTAGAGAATACTCGGCTTATAGATACAAATATCAGTAAATTACTTATCAAGCATAAAAACTTTCCTGCTTCTAATAGTTATCTAAAATCAATAAAAAAGCTAACTATTATAAGAAGCTTAACATTTAAATTATCTGCTGCATTACTTGCAACACTAATAATTACTGCTGGTGTTATGAAATATCGTACAGATACAAATTATAAAGACACTAACTTTATTAATGAAAAATATTATGCCACAAATCAAGAATATGATAATATAAAATATAAATATCCATATATTAAAAATACTACTAGCCTTGCTGACTTATACGTAATAGACAAATTACTGGAAGCACCAGTACCATTACCATTTGAACTACTTGAAAAACTTATTATTACCCTTAATCCATCTTTTAAAGTAAAAGAAATAAAATGGGAATTAACAAATATAGATAATATTTTACTGGTCTCAAAAAAACATTTATTAATTAAACTATTGCTTAATTACAATACTCAAGGCATCTCGGTAGATGAGTCAATCAAAATGCTTAATGATCATATGACAAGCGTAAAAAATAAATTACCTCATTTGTATATAGATTACGTTATATATAAGGATAAAATAATTGATATATCAAATAGAGTAGAAATCCCTTTATTTGTTAGTATCATTGACGAAAAAACTTAAATTATTTAAGGTAAAGAGATGTTTCAAAAATATATATTGTGTATTTAAAGAATCTTATATTCTTTCAATTTATTATATATTTTTTCTTTATTTCATTAACTGTTTGGGTAATAAAAAGTTTACAGCAAGAATATGCACAATCAATTCTTGATAAACAATTAGCTCAAGAAAGTTTAACTGAAGAAGTATTAAAGCTTTATTCCGTACAAAATTCTAAAGAAGAAATTTTAGAATCCTATAAGAAATATGTCGATTTAAGTTTACCAAATAAAGTAACCTGCTTAAATTATCAAGAATTAATTCCTAAAATAAAAGGTTTAAGCAATAAATATAATCTACTAGAACCTATAGATATATCAATAAACTCAGTATTTTTTAAAAATAATATTCCGGCAATCGAAAACGAAAATGAAAATATTCGTGTAAATAATTATAGTATAAATATAAAATATGCAGCTGTGGATTTTATAACTTTCCTAAAAATATTTCATGAAATCTATTCTTATATGCCGCCTAACACACTTATATCATTTGTAAGAGTACGAAATGAAGAAGTATTAACACCTAAAAATATTTACAAACTTTCAGTAGCTCACCCTCCTAACCTTATTTATGCCAAATTAATATTATATATACGAGAATTATCTTCAACATGAATAATATAGATATTACTTTATTTAAAAAAGACATTATTAATAATTTTATTAATAACCTTACCGAAATTACCTGCTCAACTCTTGCAAATATGCTTGCTATAGATTATGCGGTAAGACTTAATTCAAAACCTGAAGCTAAAAAATATATAAATGCATGTATTTCAAGGCTTAAAAATCACTTAAGGCTACGTGTTATTAATGATGATAGTTTTTCTCTAGCTCTAAAATTATTTGTAATTCTGATTACTCCAGAAGATCAAAATAATCAAAATATTTCCGAACAATCACAGGATATCGTAGCAGAAAATCTAGTAGAAATGTATTTTGGAGCTGAAAAAATAAGTAGCGAAGAAAAATTAAAAATAAAAAACGTGTTTAAAGTTCTTTTAAAAGAAAAGAATTTCGACGAAATAATTAATTATGCACAATCGTACGCAAAATTATTTCGTACATCTTTAAGATATGGCATAAATAAGTACAAAACCCCTAATGAAGTAAACACTTATATACAACAAGAATTTAGTAAAGTATTAGAGATATCTTCAGAACTTACAAGAAGAAGTAATCTATTTAAACAAACTACCGGAAAAATTGCTGGTGCTGCTTGTGCCCTTTTAGTCGGAGCGATTAGCGTTGCAACAGCAGGGGCAGCTTTTTCTATTGTAGTTTTGCCTGTTTCAATTTTTGCCGTAAAATATGCTCCTAAAATTGGTGAAAAAATTGGGGGACTAATTTTAAATAACGATAAAGCGATAAAACTAGAGCAGAATAATATTAATCAGATTATAGCGAAAATATCCAATAATAATGAAAATTTATTATCTCAAGAAAAAAGACAAAATATTCAAAAGAGCATAATAACAACACCAACTAAATTAAACATCAAATTAGATAAGAAACTAGGAAATGAAAAACATAGATAGATAAATTAATTAGTTAAATATAATATTTCAAAACGTTTCTTATCAGCAAGCGATTGAGCTTTAGGAGCTTCCGGATACCCCAGTAATAATGGCAGAAACAGGCTTCCTCCAATCACAATACGACTATTTTCGTTTTTAGGACGCAATCCCCATATATTTTGATAGGTCATAGCCATTAAGGTACTTTCTTTATTATGAACGTTGGGATAATTACCTATATATAAAAATACGTGTCCTTCAATATGTATTATAGTAAGAAAAGGTTTTCCATTTTTCATTAGATAAGATAATCTTTCTAACGAAGTAGCAGCACTCATATCAACTGCATAGAAATTTTCCTTAATAAATTCTGCCTGAGCACCTGAGTTTCTAGGTAGCCATATACCAAAAGGTGTAAAAAGATTTTTTAATTCTGCAGAACAATCATTATAAAAATACATATTTCCCCAACCATAAGGTCTACCTATTAAACTACTCATAAGGTTTGCCATATTATGCCTAGTAAAGTCTAAAGGCATAGCTTTAACATTTTCATTAGGTACTGATACATGTTTAATAATAGCTTGATTATTTTCTACTACTGGTATCATTAATTTTTTATTTGAGGTATCTTTACTATCTACTATAGGAAATACTGAGCCTATATAAGCAGTAAATAAAGACCTTCCATTTAAATCTATAATATTTGTATTTGTTTGAGTAATCGCACCAAGCTTTAATTTAGCTGCTTTTCGCCAGCTATCTATAAACTTGCTTGATGTTCTAGCTATACCCTTACTTTCTACCCAAGTTATAAATGAAGAAGGTGTTATTACTAAAGACCAACTTTTATCCATAGTAGTTCCAACTACATATAAAGGTGTTCCTGCCCAAATAGCAGTTTCTTGAAGATTATCGAAAGGATACCCCTGACCGGCAATTTTATTACTGTAAAAATGCACATCATTTGTTGGCAATGCTCTAGCATATAAATTATCAATAGCTATACCTCTATTATTAGGGTTATAATCTAAATTAGCGAATTGAGCTATATTCATATTATAAGTAATTTGATCAGCCCAAGCAGGTGAGTAAGGACGATAATTTTCAGCATAACCTATATCGTTTTCTGCTTTTTTACCTCTATTGCTATATTTACTAATTATTTCTTCTTGTATAGATACTATATCTTCCGGAGAAGTTTTATGCAGAACTATATTAACAAAATTTTGATCCCACGGAGATAATTTACCACAGTTATGCTCGTAAAATAATTCAAAATATTTCTGCTGCGTATCTGCATTTAATAATGGAGTATTATAATTAGGATCATCAGGATTTAACCAAGTAGAAACATTTTGGTCGTATTTCTCTAAAGGAAATAGTGTTAGAACTTCTTTGCCTTGAGATAAATTTTTATTGTTAATTGAATTACAGCTCATTAATAAGCAAGAAGCTAATATTGATAAAATAATATATTTTTGCATTAAAATTAACTAATAAGTAAAAGTTAGATAATAATTATAAGATTTATTAATGCAAGTTAATATTTGAAAATTATTTTTAATTATTTTCAAAGCATAATTATTATTTAATCTTTTTTAAAACTCATCTAAGATATATTTTTACTTGAGAATGTAAAATATTCACCTTATTATTCTGTTAATATCAATATAATAGTTTTAAATGAAAAAAGTAGTAATATCAGGCATGATAGGTAATGCCTTAGAGTGGTATGAGAATATATTGTATGCACAATTTGCTTATATTATAGGTCAGCATTTTTTTCCAAATGCCGAAACTCGTGACACCTTAACTTTTGCGGTATTTGCTGCAGGTTTTATAGTCCGCCCACTTGGCGGGATTGTTTTCGGTAATATCGGCGATAGATTCGGTAGACGTATTGCTTTAGTAGTCGGCATTATAACTATGGCAGTACCGACGGCAGGAATAGGATTGCTCCCGGGCTATAAAACCATCGGAATTGCTGCTCCTATTATTCTCACTATTATCAGACTTATTCAAGGCTTTTCTTTAGGCGGAGAATTTAGTGCTTGTATTTCGTATATAGTCGAACATGCATCGATAGAACAGCGTGGAATTGCGGGTAGTGCATCATTCGTAAGTATGTGCGGAGGTATGTTGCTTGGGGTAATAACTGCAGCTAGCTTTTCCTACTTCATGCCTGCCGATATGCTATTTGAATGGGGCTGGAGAATACCTTTTATTGCCGGATTATTCATTAGTTCAGTAGGTTTATATATTAGAAAAAATCTATCAGAAAGCCCTATTTATAAAAAAGCTAAAGAGAACGGTAGGCTAGCACGTTTTCCTCTACGGGAAACCTTAACAAAATACCCAAAGGAGCTAATTATAGCACTTGGGCTTTATATTACAGTCACAGCTCCTTTTTATACTTCAACAGTTTTTATCGGCAATTTTATGCAAACTCTTGGATATACTAACCAGCAAAGCGTTATTGTAAGTAGCATAATATTAGTTGTTATGATGATTGTATTTCCTATATCCGCTTATATTTCAGATAGAGTAGGGCGTCGTCCTGTACTAATATGCGGTATTATTTTATTAATTCTATTAGTTTATCCTATTTTTATTTGCCTTGGATCAATGAATTTTGCTTTAGCAATTATCTCACAGATATTATTTGCCGGAATTATAGCTGTTTATATGGGACCTATACCGACGGTATTAGTAGAAATATTCCCAACTAGTGTAAGATTTACCGGCGTAGCACTTTCTTATAATCTTGCTGCTGCTATATTTGGTGGTACTGCTCCGATGGTAGCAATGTTATTAACGAAAATGACCGGCGATAATTATGCAATCTCATATTATTTAATTGCACTTGCTTTAGTATCCTCTATAATTCTAAAGTTTTATAAAGAAACATATAAGAAAAATTTGGTGAGTTAAGTATATACCTTTAATACTTCAAGATTTGGCAAGCCAAATTTCGGGATTCGTCTGTGCTCACGTATTAAGTAACGGCTTTCGCAGACTCACCGCTTATTTGACTTACCAACTTTTGAAGTATTTGCGGTATACTAGATGAGCTTGAAAAATTAGCTAAATTTTTTATTTGTTAGATATATACTTATAATAGAAAATCTTGTATAATACTTTTCTATTAGTTACAAGATAATATTAATGCCTGATAAAATAAAGCATGATAAGTTTTTCCAAAAAGCTTTATCAAATCCGATAGTAGCAAGAGAATTTTTTAATATGCATTTGCCATCCTCTATAAAAGCTTTATTCTCGCCTACTACTTTAACGTTAGAAAATGATAGCTTTATAGAGCCAAACCTTAAAGAATCAATCACGGATATTTTGTTTTCTGTTAAAATAAATGATAGAGAGGGTTATCTATATTTGCTTGCAGAACACCAAAGTAGTTCAGATTATTTTATGGCTTTTCGCTTGTTCAAATATATGTTAAATATTGCTGAGAGACACTTAAATTCGTATCCCGATTCTAAAAAGTTTCCTTTTATATATCCGTTAATATATTCAAATGATCATAAAAAATATACTGCTCCTTTAAACTTGTGGGATTTGTTTGAAAATAGTGAGTTAGTAAAATCTACTTGGAGCAATGATTATCAGCTTATCAACTTGCGTGATATATCTGACGAAAAATTAAAAGAAAATCCTTGGCTTGCTCCATTGCAAATTTTAATGAAATATATAAATGAGCCTGATTTATTACCAAGATGGCAACAAATAGCCGATATTTTACCGGAGTTTGCTGGTTCCAATATTGGAGTTGATTATGTAAAATCAGCTATATCGTATACTTTGACTAAAATAAAAGAAGATGATAAAATAGAATTAGAAAAAATACTTAAATCACATTTGAATCCTGAATTAGGAGTAATTATTATGGGAAGTTTAGCACACCGCTGGGAACAACAAGGTATAGAGAAAGAAAGAGCTAGAAGTGCAATAAAGATTAAAAAAGAAAAAATTAATATAGCTAAAAAGATGCTAACAAGAAATAAGCCTTTAGATGAGATTATAGATTTTACAGGTTTGAAAAAAGAAGAAATTGAGAAGTTAAAAACATAACAAAATTATGGGAAACCATATTAACTATATTGCATTATTAAAAACATTATGAATGAAGTTTTTGAAGTACCTGGCGGCGAAGAGAAAGTATTATTACATACTTGTTGTGCTCCTTGCGTTGGTCCTTTAATGGAAAAAATGATGAGTAGCGGTATTAATTTTACGCTATTTTTTTATAACCCTAATATTCATCCTAAGCAAGAATATGAATTGCGTAAGAATGAAAATATACGTTTTGCCGAAAAGCATAATATCGAGTTTATCGATGCTGATTATGACCCACAAAACTGGTTTAAACGTGCTAAAGGCTTAGAATTTGAGCCGGAAAGAGGCAAACGCTGCTCTATGTGCTTTGATATGCGTTTTGAGCGTACGGCTTTATATGCACATGAAAACGGTTTTAAGGTTATTAGTAGCTCACTTGGTATTTCCAGATGGAAAGACATGAACCAAATTAATGAATCGGGAGTTAAAGCAGCATCGCATTATGAGGGTATAACTTACTGGACGTATAATTGGCGTAAAGACGGCGGAGCAAGCCGTATGTATGAAATCGCTAAAGAAGAGCATTTTTATAAACAAGAGTTTTGCGGCTGCACACCATCATTACGTGACACTAATAAATGGCGAGTAGCGAATGGTCGCCCTAAGATTGAGATTGGTAAAGAGTATTATTAGTGAAAGTCTCATCTCGTGTGGGCATTGCCCGTATGGATCAACTATGTTTAGTAACTAATGGCAATAAAAAATACAACTTATTACCTGAACGCTCTTTGCATATTAATGGTAGACTCAATTTTATAGTGCAACAAATTTTAGAACTCGCACAAGATAAAATTGCCATGATTATTTTATACGGATCATATGCAAGAGGGGATTGGGTACGTGATTTAATTAATGGTTATCATAGTGATACGGATATTCTGATAATTTTAAATAAGGCTAAGTATAAAGGTCATGCTACTTTAAACCTAAAAGATAGAATATATGCAAGATTAAAAAGAAAAGGAGTAATAAAAGATCAAATTATTCCTTATGATTCGAGAATATCAATAATTTTAGAATCAATAGAAGAGGTAAATAGACAGCTAGAAAAAGGACGTTATTTTTATACTGATATCACAAAAGAGGGAATACTTTTATATGATAGTGGTGAATTTACCTTAAGCGAAGCTAAAGATTTACCTTGGAGCGAGATGAAAGAAATCGCACAAGATTATTTTGAACAGTGGTTTAATAAAGGTAAAGATTTTTTAGATGGAGTAGATTATTATTTAAAAAACGATCGTTATGCAATTGCTGCTTTCTTATTACATCAAGCTACTGAAAGTTTTTATAATACTATTTTATTAGTTTTTTCTAATTACAAGCCGAAATTGCATGATATAGAAGAATTAGGCGGTATGGCAAAAAATTACGACAATGAATTATTACAAGTTTTCCCTATAGCTACTCCTGTGCAGAAAAAATGTTTTGAGTTATTACAAAAAGCTTATGTTGATGCACGATATGATAAAAATTATAAGATTACAAAAGAACAGCTGCTTTATTTAATAGAGCGAATAGAAAAATTAAAAGAAATCACCGAAAGAATTTGTACGACAAAGATTGGTAGATAAAATGCCACATGCCGTGGCTTGGGAACTAGATCCAGAAAACAGCTAGAAACATCAATATTATTGATATTTCTAGCTGAATCCCATGAATAAATCACGGAATGACAAGTAGGATAATTATATAGAGTAAGAGGTGAAACTATCCCATAATTCAGGTGCATCACCCATATTAGGGACATGCAAATTATCTTCTATATTTTGACTCGTACCAGCAAAATATTCGCAAATATTTTTTGCTAAAGGAGCTATTACCTCTAACGCATAATTAAAACCATATACAACTGTATTATAAAAACTATTACTACTTTTTACAGGTAATGTGTCTTCTATCATCGTAAAAATGTCTATACTTTCTAATAAATCTTCTATCATCATTAGTGGCTCTATACTTGTACTTGTAAAATTTTGTTCTTTATTTTTCATAAAAATTCCTTTAATATAAATTAGTGTTTTAACTAGACTCCGACGAATAAATCACGGGGTAATAGGGTGTTTTTCGATCCACGCATGGCAAATGCTATCACGGAGCTATAGAGTTGAAAATTAAAGGCACTCTACGTCGTAATGATCAGTATTTCCACGGAAATATTCACAAACATTTCCTGCCAATGGTATCATTACTTCTAATGCATAATTGAAACAATATGCAGCTGTATTATAAAAATTTGTAAAAAAGCTGTTATTAGCTTCTACAATACTGTTTTCTAAATTCATACTTGTACTAACACACATACCTGGAAAATTTCCGATTATTTCTGCTATAGTGTCTAGGCTTGTATTCATTAATAAATCTTCTGGTAATACTTTTTTATTTTTCATAAAAATTCCTTTAATATAAGTTAATAAATTAATTATTAGTAAAGACATTATACACAGCTTTAATGTTCCTGTCAATATATATTATTAACAAATTAATAACTATTTAATAATCTGCTTTTATGAAATAAAGACCGCAAGCAGGGGCGGTAGGACCGGCAGCTTTTCTATCTGCTACCTCTAAAACTTGCTGCATTTGTTCAGCTTGCCAAATATTTTTACCGACTAATACTAGGCTACCGACTATATTACGCACCATGTGATGTAAAAAGGATGGGGCAGAAAAATATAATTTTATTTCCTCATTTTCCTTTATAATATCAAGCTTTGTTAAGGTTTTGATGGGAGATTTTGATTGACAAGAGCTAGCTCTAAATGAAGTAAAGTTATGTTTACCTAAAAGATATAAGCTACTTTTTTGCATAGCTGAAACATCTAACGGCACACTAATCCACCAAACACGATCAAAATCAATTACTGATGGGTAGGGTCTATTAAGAATTCTATATACATAATGACGTGCTATTGCGGAAAAGCGAGCATGGAAATTATTGTCTACTAATTCACAATTACACACTCCTACTATATATGGTCTTGTAAAATAATTAATCGCTCTGATAATTTTATAAGGTTCAAAATATTTTGAGAGATCAAAATGTGCTATTTGACCTATTGCATGAACTCCAGCATCAGTTCTACCTGATCCGAATAATGTTACTTGCTCACCAGAAAATTTATAGATCGCTTCTTCTAATATCTGCTGTACCGACATTACTCCCGATTGTCTTTGCCAACCCGCAAGATTCGTGCCTAGATATTCAACGCTAATTTTATATCTGTACATAAAGGGAATTATTTTGTCATCTCTGCAAAAGGAGAAATCTAAGTTCTATGAAGAAAAATTATTTGTGGTGGCTTTTTCATAATCCAATATCAACTTTAATATTTTCAATTTTTTCAAGCTCTGTCTTAATATTCTTTTTAATTTCTTCTATTTTACGATATTTTTCTGCTATTTCTTTTTGCTTTTGTAAATCAAATTCGCCTGTTTGTGTTATTGGGATTTTGATTTCAATATTTTTTGCAACTTTCCAATGTCTTGAATATCCTAAATTCGGTATTAAATTTTCCCAAACAAACGAAATATATTCAATATCTATTTTTCCAATATATTCTTGTTTTAGTTTTAATACTTTTACATTATCTAAACATGCAAAACTTTCATTTCTAATAAAAAACTTTCTCGTATGGTCACCAAAAGTTACCAAGGGAGTTTGGCTTGAGGCGTTAAACATAATATCTTTAGCATAGCCAACGAATCCGTATTCTGTGGTTTGCGAAGAATATGTTGGTACAGTGTATTTATCTTTTAAATCCTTTTTTTGTATTTTTTTTGACACCGGTAATAAATCAAAAAAAATTGAGGCTTGCTTAGTATCATATTTTATTTGTTCTAAATTCTGTGATTCATTTATAATATTTGCATTAGAGCTGATAATAAAATAATGTATCGTTTAAAAGTTCATTAAATTCTTTTATATATAAAAAACCAGTCTTTTCAATAAAACCAAGATCAATTTTTTCTTCTTCTGTAAAAAAGTTTTCAACACACCAATTAATATCAGCTTTAAATTTATCAATCCCTTGCAACTTACACCTTTTATCGTGATTAATATTTGCAAAATATTTCTTACTACCTTTAAAAGCATTAAATAAATTTACCGCTTCCTTTAAGTCGTCTTGCTCAATATCAAATCTATAAATATCACGACTCTCGCCAATTTCGCTGCATAAATAAGTAAATACTGGATCAGTTTGTATCTGCGAAATATTATGTTTCTTTGTAATTGCTAAAATGTATGTCTTTTTTGGAGTTGTAAAAAAAGTTTTTAAAGGCAATGAAATAATAGCATCAATAAAACAATTATCTAAAATGAGTTGTCTTAAATTTTTGTCATTTTGTCTATTGAAAATCCCGTCAGGCACAACAACAAACACCTTTCCGTTTGGTTTCAAAGCTTTTACGATCCATTCCATAAAAAGCCCTTCAACGCCCATTCCACTGATTTTATAGTAATTTTTGCAATTTCTTCTTTTAGATTACTGCTTCCGCTTGTCACATAAGGTGGATTTGTAAGGATTAAATCATATTCGCCTTCAATAGGCTCTGATAAAGTTCCAAGTATTGAATTTGTTTTTAAAATAAAGCTATCATTAAAAAGTTTGGCAAATTCCTTTGTATGCTCAGGATTATCTTTTATAAGCTCACAAAAATAAATAAGCATATTCGCTTTTGCAAGAATTATAGTTTTTTGCTCATCTTTATCAAAACCTTTATCAAAACCGATAATTTTAACTTTTGAATTTATCTTACCGTTTTTGAGTTCAAAAAAATTATCAAGATTTTCTTTTACAAATTCGAGAGGAAATTTGCCAACTCCGCAGGCAGGGTCACAAATTGACATATTTTCTTTTAACTCACCTTCTGCCATTTCATTTATGGCACGAACGACTTTAATAGGTGTAAAAAATTGTCCCCAATTTTTTTTACTTATACTTTCTTTTAAAAAGCTTTCAAATAATTTGCTTTTAAAATCGTGATCAATATGTTCAAGTTTTCCATAATCTCTAAATTTTTCTAAAACTTTCTTAAATACCGTTCCATATCCATCAATTGCTTTTTGGTCTCTACTTACAAAAATAGTACCGTTTATAATTGTTGTTTTATCACTCCCTTCCGGAAATAAATCTTTTATTTTCGGTCTAATAACATTTGCGTAATGTTGTAAAACATCATTTATTTCATTGTTATTGTATTTTTTTAAAAGTTCATCAAAACTAAAATCACCTTTTAAAATATTTAAATCGCTTAAATATTTAAATATAAATAATTCAACAAAGGTATATAAACAATTTTCAGGAGTTGCTCCGCTAACACTCCAAACATCTTGCCATATTTGTTTTGCAAGGTCTGTTGGATCTATTAATTGTTTTGGGAGTATGGTATCATTTTTATCATTAATAGATTGGATTATTTCTGTTATGACTTTTTGTAAATTTGTATCTTTTGGGTTAAATAGATATTTAAAATCATTGCCTTTTGCATCTTTTACACTATTGCCGGTTGCAACATTAATCCAAAGAGTCTCGTGTGTATCCGTTGCAATTATGAGTTTTGTTTTTAACTTTTTGGCAACCTCAATTTCTTGTAAAATTGCACTATCTCTCTTATTTTTAGTATTGAACTGTTTCGGTGATTTATACTCTATTATTGCAATTACTTCTTTTTGCCTTGTTATAATTGCATCAACTTTTTTTCTTGCAACATTGCCGTAATCAATGCTTCTTATAATATTCGCTTCTGTTAATTGTTTTACAGTAGTTGCACCAACCTGATGGAAATCCCAAGTTCCTATTTTTTCAGGATTTTTGATTAAATCCCGTTGTAATAACTCTTCACTCATACAACATATTTTAATCTTCCACCAAAAGCTGTTAAAAATATCAGCAATACTGATATTTTTAGTTATTTTTCTGGATATCATGGTCAAGCAACTAGATAACAGTTTAGATTTAAGCCTCTAACAAATCAGAAGGGTTACCATCACCACGTTTTCCACCGCTTCTAAAGCTATTAAGCTTTTTGGATCTAATAGGATGTTGTAACTTTCTTAAGGCTTTTGACTCAATTTGCCTTATACGTTCTCTAGTTACTTTAAATTGCTGTCCTACTTCTTCAAGCGTATGATCGGTATTCATACCTATTCCAAAACGCATTCTAAGCACCCTTTCTTCACGAGGCGTAAGGGTTGCAAGCACTCTAGTTGTAACCTCACGTAAATTTGACTGAATTGCCGCATCAATCGGTGCTACTGCGTTTTTATCTTCAATAAAATCACCTAAATAACTATTATCATCACCATCCCCTACCGGATTTTCAAGGCTAATCGGCTCTTTAGCTATTTTCATAACTTTTCTTACCTTATCAATCGGCATAGAAAGTCTTGCTGCTATTTCTGCTGGAGTTGGTTCATACCCAAGCTCATTAAGCATTTGTCTCGAGGTTCTTATTATCTTATTAATTGTTTCGATCATATGCACAGGAATACGTATAGTCCTTGCTTGATCGGCAATCGCTCTTGTTATTGCTTGTCTAATCCACCAAGTAGCGTAAGTAGAGAATTTATAACCACGGCGATATTCAAATTTATCAACCGCTTTCATAAGTCCTATGTTACCTTCTTGAATTAAGTCTAAGAATTGTAAGCCTCTATTAGCATATTTTTTAGCAATAGATATTACTAAGCGTAAATTCGCCTCTATCATATCTTTTTTCGCTTGCAACGTTTGTCGCTCACTTTTTTGGATAGCATTTACTAACTTTTTAAAATCATTAACTAGAAGACCGGTATTAATCTCTATCGCTGATAATTCAGCAATCATCTGGTCTATATAATCCGATTCTTTAGTGAGCAATTCTTTCCAACCAGCTTTCTTATTTTTCAGCATTTTTTCTTTCCATGCTGCATTAATTACGGCTCCTATATATTCATCTAAGAAGTTCTGACGAGTTATTCCGTATTTTTCAGCAAGCTTTAAGAAAGCTGTTTCTTTATTTATTAAATCACGATTTATCCTATACATTTCAGATAGAATTTCTTCTGTTCTTTTAGAATTAAAATGTATTTCTGAAACTTCGCTAATTAATAGTTCTAAATTATCATTATATTTTTTACTATTTTGTAATATTTTTGGACCAGCAGACTTTTCAAAAGATTTTTTAGTTTCAATTAATAATTCTTCACAAATAAAAGCGATCTTTTTCATTCGCTCTATAATATTAGGCAATATCTGCGTTTCCACTTTAGACATTGATAAGATATTTTCTTCATGGTCGTGGTCATGATCCTGCTCTTCTTCTTCATGATCACTATTATGATCGTCTTCACTTTCCGAAGTCTCATCATCATGCATCATATTAGATTCTAGATCTATGAGATCACGCAGTAACATATTATTCTCATTAACTAAATCCGCATACCACTTTCTAAACTTATCCATAGCAATAGGACTTCTACATAATGCAGCGATCAATGTTTTGCGACCTTCTTCAATTCTTTTTGCTATTTCGACTTCATTTTCACGAGTAAGTAGATCAACCCCTCCCATATCCTTGAGGTAAAGCCTTACCGGATCATCAGTAGTACCTATATTTTCTTCCTCTGTTTCATCTTCAGGTTCATGATCAATATTGGTGGATATTTTAAAACCTTCCTCCATTTCCATGTCATCAATCTTAATTGCGTCATCCTCGTTAGTATCTAAAATATCTACTTCCGCCTCGGAAAATCTAAACATAACCTTATCTATCTCTTCCACAGATGTCCCATCAGGAAGAGCTCTATTTATATCATTATAAGTAACCGAACCTTTTTTAGATTTAGCTTTTTTTAGTAAACTATCTATTTTATTTAGATTATTATTATCTGTATTTGTCATTAAATACCTATGGAATTAAGCTGATTAAGTTATAATAATATTTTATTGTGAAACCGCCATAAATCACGATTTCTACAGTTTGTTATTTGCTATTATCAATAATATGATTAATAAAAGATTCATTTAAGTCTTGTAATTCACTTGCAATCTTTAAGATTTCTTTTTTATAAAACAAGACTTTCTCATAATCATCAATGTTAGTTATAACATATTCTTTTGTAATATGTGCATATTCTTGCTGTAAATTTAATAGATAATATCTTTTATATAACCATTGCCATAATAAATCTAAGCGAACATTATCTTTATTAAATGCTATATCTAAGAATAAGTTGTCTGCTTCTGATAATAATAAAAAAATATCAAAAAAGCTAGTTTTTTCCACAATTGCGGCAATTTCACCTGCCTCTACAGCGTTATCAATAACTTCACTTAAGTACCAATTACGAAATTCTTCAAGTAGTTTATTACTAAAATTTAAATTTAATATAAATTCTTTAATTTCGAATTCTTGTAATATTTGCGGGAATTTTATTAATAAAGCACAAAAAGCATGCTCTAATATTTCAAGCTCTGAATAACCGCTACTCAGAGGAAGCAAGTTTACATTTTTAGCTACAGTCTTTTGCTGTTTTGTAACTAAATTTTGCCATATTTGATCTTTAAAAAATCTATAATAGCTAGCTCTTAAATTACTATCAGATATTTTACTGCAATAATCTTTTAAATTCTTTTCTAAATTAGCCTTATCTTCCGCTGTTTTAAAATTTTTACCAGCATATTCTATTTGCCAAATCATTTCCGATAAGCTTATTCTTGTATCTATAAGCTTTGTAAAAAAATCTACACCATTTTTATTTACTGCATCATCAGGGTCTAGCCCAGTAGGTAGCCTAATAAAAGAAATTTTCTTTTCACTATTAATAAGCGGCAAAGCTAAATTAATTGTCCTAACGCTTGCTTTTATTCCAGCACTATCCCCATCAAGACATAATATAATTTCATCTCCTGCTCGCCATAATTTATGTAAATGATTTTCAGTAACACTAGTGCCAAGGCTTGCTACTACTTCACTAAATCCTGCTTGATGTAGGGAAATAACATCGAAATAACCTTCTACTAAAATCGAGTAATTTTTTTTATAGCTACTACTTATGGCTTTATGCTCACCATAAAGAGTTTCGCTTTTTTGGAATACTACAGTTTCCGGCGAATTCAAATATTTAGGTAGACCTTGCCCAATTACTCTACCCCCAAAGCCTACTATTTTATTGTAAATATTTCTGATAGGAATAGTTATACGATTTGAAAATAAGCTATATATTTCGCCATCTTCTCTTTTTCCTATAAGACCTGCTTTTCCAAGTTGCACATTTGTTATATTTTTATCATGAAAAAATTTCTCAAATTTGTTACCTCTAGGTGCAAAACCGATTGAAAATTCTTTTATTGTCTCATTAGTAATATTTCTTTCATTTAGATAGTTTAATATTTCAGGTGTTAATTGTGATTTAAAAAACTTATTGGCAAGTTCAAGAATATTTAAAATTTCGTCTGATTCTTCATAAAATTCTTTTTGCTTCTGAGTTAATTTTGGTATCTCTACACCATAATCGGTAGCTAGTTTTATAGCAGAATCATTATAAGATAAACCGCTAATATTGGAGGTAAATTTTATAACGTCCCCTGCTGCCTTACAGCCAAAACAATAAAAAAATCTTTTACTATCACTAACTGTAAAAGATGGGGTTTTCTCTTGATGGAAAGGACATAAACCTACATAATTACCGGATTTTCTAGTTAAAACTACCTTTTGACGCACTACATCAGATATGTTAATACGATTTCTTAAAACTTCATAAAATTCTGGTGCAAGCTTCATGTTTTAAATAATATAAGAAAGGATAGCTGTAGAAAAACAATAAGTAAGCGGAATTGATAAATTATCATTAACTTTCAAATCCTTTGAATAAAATTCAATTGCTGTAGTTGCTATAGAACTTATAATAATAATAATAAAACTAGTATTAAATCCTAAGTAAAAATACACTAATATACTTATAAAAATTGCGGATAGTAAGAATGCTGTAGAACCTGCAAACGACTTACCATTATTTAAACTATTCCCTATTTTTGTACCAACAAGGGCAGCTAAACAGTCAGAAATAATTAAAATTAACCAAGAACAAATTGCCAAATTTTTAGGAAAAAGAAGAGCTGTTAAGAAAAAACCAAGCATCATGAAGCTAGAGCCACTTAAGGCAAAAGAGCCGTTACTTTCGTCTGCTCTCATAATTTTTGTAAAAAATTTAGTTACAAACTCACTAATTTTAATGCTACTATGACGTGATATATCTAAATACAAAGTTGCAGCAGTTACTATAAATAACATTAGAGTAATAGAGGTTCTTGAGATAAATATATATATTAAAGGTAGTATTATAGCAGATAAATGAAAAGCTTTACGCTTTTTTTCAAAATCAAAATCTTCAATGTTCATGAGGTTAATAATTTATTTTTAGGTATACGAAAGATAATAAAGATGATATAATATCATACTAAAATTACCAATTTTACACAATAACAATATGATGGCAAAATTTCCTATCACTGACCAAGGCTTTGAAAAATTAGAACATGAGCTTAAGCATTTAAAACATGTAGAGCGTAAAAAAGTTAGCGAAGATATAGCAGAAGCACGAGCACATGGCGATTTATCCGAGAATGCTGAATATGAAGCTGCACGTGAAAAACAAGCATTTGTAGAAGCTCGTATTAAACATTTGGAAGATATAACAGCAAGAGCAGAAATTATAAATGTTGCTAAATTGTCAGGTGATAGCATAAAATTCGGTGCTACTGTCGTGTTAATAGATGACGAAACCGAAGAAGAAGTTATGTATCATATCGTTGGTGAATATGAAGCTGATATAACTAAGAAAAGAGTTTCTATTGCATCTCCTATAGCGAAAGCCTTAATTGGCAAATCAGTAGGTGATATTGTGGAAGTTATGACCCCTGGCGGCGTTAAGTCATATGAAGTTGTAACAATAAAATATGAAGAATTAGTATTTTAATTGTTTCAGATTTTATTATATATGGTGCAATTCATTACTATACCAACACCTATAGACTATCAAGATAGCTTAATGTTAATGGAAGATTATGTTAACAAAGTTATTGATGGTGAAGCACCGGAAGCAGTCTATCTAGTTGAGCATTTAGATGTATATACTGCCGGCACTAATTATAAGCAGGAAGAATTATTAAACCATAATAATATTCCTGTTATTTATACTGGTCGTGGCGGTAAATTTACCTTTCACGGAGCTGGACAGCGTGTTATTTACCCTATCCTTAATTTAGCCTTACCGAATCGTACCAAAGACTTAAAGCTATATGTAAGAATGCTTGAAGAATGGATTATAAATAGTCTAGATATTTTTGGAATAAAAGCATATATTATAAAAAATAAAGTAGGTATTTGGGTAAAAACAAATGATGATATTCCATCGAAAATTGCTGCGATAGGAGTCAGAGTACGGAAATGGGTTACATATCATGGCATAGCCATAAATATTTCAACAGACTTAAGTAAGTTCAACGGAATTATTCCTTGTGGTCTTGAAAATTCTTTAGTAACATCTCTAAATCAACTAGGAGTTTATATTGAAATGACTGAATTTGATAAAATTCTTGAAGTTGAATTTATTAAAATATTCAAATGATACGAAAAATTGCCCTTACAATTTTAACAATATTTGCTATTTGGGCTAGCGGTTTTGTTTATTATTTATATCTGGTAAACTCTTATAAACCAAGTAGTAATACTGCTAATGCAATAATAGTATTCGCTGGCGGAGGACACAAAATTGAAACCGGAATTGCTTTACTAAAAGCTGGATATGCACCTATATTATTTATTACCGGCATTGAAACTTCCGATCAGCTAAAAAATCTACTAAAAGAAAATAACGTTCTAGAACAGCAAGTAATACTTGCTCCAAATCAAATAATGTCGGAAGAAGATTATATTAAGAAAGCCTCAGATTTTATTTTAAAGTATAATATTACTTCTGTGCGTTTAGTAGCTTATAATTACGATATACCCTCTATAGTGAACAACCTTACAACAGCCATCTCATCTTCTAATAATAATATTTATATAGCTCCATATCCTGTTATTGCTAAACAACAAAACTATATGACGTTAATTAAACACTACAATAATTATTTATTAAGTTTATAAATCGCTTATCTACTCTTTATTAGATATATACTTATAATAGAAAATCTTATATGATGCTTTCTTATTAGTTACAAGATAGCATTATGTCTGATAAAACAAACCTTTCGCATAACGTAGTTAATAAAGAGGAATTTGCAGGAGACCCGAAGCCTCACCCCGCAGCATACACTTTAGTACGTGAGGATAAGGGGCTAGGATCGACCCCCAAATTACCTTTGGAAACAAGTTATGTAAAAGGTTTGTTAAAGCATGATAAGTTTTTTCAAAAGGCTTTATCAAATCCAATAGTAGCAAGAGAATTTTTTGAGGAATATTTGCCTACTGAAATAAAAGCTTTATTCTCGCCTACTACTTTAACACTAGAAAATGATAGCTTCATAGACCCAAACCTTAAAGAATCTATTACGGATGTTTTATATTCTGCTAGAATTAATAATAGAGATTGTTATATATATATTTTGTGCGAACATCAAAGTAGCTCGGACCCTCACATGGCATTTCGTTTGTTTAAATATATGTTAAATATTGCTGAGAAACACTTGATTTCACATCCCGATTCTAAAAAGTTTCCTTTTATATATCCGTTAGTATATTCAAATGATCATAAAAAATATACTGCTCCTTTAAATTTGTGGGATTTATTTGAAAATAGCGAATTAGTAAAAGATACTTGGAGCAATAACTACCAACTCATAAGCTTGCGTGATATATCCGATGACAAATTAAAAGAAAATCCTTGGCTTGCTCCATTACAAATTTTGATGAAATATATACACAAACCTAATGTGTTTGATAAATGGCAAGAGATATCTGGTTGTTTAGCAACAATTGCTGCTTCTAGTAGCGGCATTGAGTACATAAAGAGTGCTTTAAGTTACTCTTTGACTAAAATATAGAGCAAACTGATAAAATAGAGTTGGAAAATATGCTTAAAACAAGCTTAAACCCTAAAACAGAAGAGGAAATTATGGGAAGCATAGCACATCACTGGTTACAAGAAGGTATTGAGAAAGGTATAGCACAAGGCAGAAAAACAGAGAAAATTACTCTAGCTAAAAAGATGAAAAAAGAAGGTATTGCTTTAGAAGCGATTATAAAAATAACGAAGTTACCTAAAGAAGAGATTGAAAAGCTAAAATAATTAATTAGATATCAAATGTTATGCCGTGGCTCGACCACGGCGTCCAGTAATTTACATTAAAAAGGCATCTTAAAGCCTGGTGGCAAACTCATACCGCTTAAAGCACCTGACATAGAATTTTGTGAATCTGCATCACATTTCTGTTTTGCATCATTAAAGGCGACTTTAATCAAATCTTCTAACATTTCCTTTTCTTCTTCTTTTAGTAGAGATGCATCTATTGAAACCTTTTCAACTTCACCTTTGCCTGTTGCTATAATTTCTACAAGCCCACCTCCTGCTTTACCAGTATATCTAGTATTTGCCATTTGCTCTTGTGCTTCTTGCATTTTTTTCTGCATTGTTTGAGCTTGTTTTAAAAATTGATTAAAGTTTACCATAATTTTATCCTTTAATTTTTAAGTAGAATATCCATAATTTTTGCATCAGGAAAGTGTTTTTTTATTAAACTAAAACCATCACCTGACTCAATTTTATCTGTTAATTGACTTTTTAGAGTCGTTTGTTGCTGCTCTTTCGATATTATAATTTCGATTTTTTCATTACTAAAAGCAAACAATAAATTTTCTATTTGTTTCTTTATTTTGCTTGTTATCTCAGAACTCACAATTTCTAATTTATTATCATAAAAATTTTTAAGTTCTATACTGTTCAATAAAAAATAATATATTTCTATCTCATTATTTTCATAAAGATACTTAAGAAAATCTACAATTTCAAATTTTTTTTTTATTTCTTCAGTAGATGGCTGTTTTAAATCTCTATTATCACTCGGTGAATCATCCAATGGCAACGAGGCTGAATATATTGATTTTATAATCAACATTTCAGTTTCAATAAGTTGATTATAAGAAATTTTGATTTCCGCTACCCCTTTACTATATATTTGCCATAAAATTGATAAATGCGGGAAGCTAATTTTACTCAAAATATTTTTAATTCTATCATTAAACGACTCGTATAACGGCATGCTATAGCTAGGCAACATCTTCACCTTATTAAGATAAGCTATAAATTCTGATACTGATTCTATAAATATCTCAAGATTAACTGAAGAAGAATAAAGCTTATTTATTAGAGAAATACTATTTGCGATATCTCTATTAACTATATACTCACTAAATTCTAGTATAACATTATTGTCGACAAGCCCAAGCATCTGATTAATTGCTTGTCTTGTAATCATACTATCAGATTTAGCGGATAAACTAGCTGCCTGATCTAGAATAGATACTGCATCCCGAGCCGAACCATCCGATTTATAAGCTATTACTCTTAAAGCTTCTATATCTGTTTTTAGATTTTCTTCTTTAACTATATACTCAAGTAGCTTAAAAATTTCTTCAAAGCTAAGACGTTTTAAATCATATCTTTGACATCTTGAAATAATCGTTGCTGGGATTTTCTGTACTTCGGTTGTTGCAAAAATAAATATCACATGTGGTGGCGGCTCTTCTAAAGTCTTAAGAAGTGCATTAAAAGCACCTTTAGAAAGCATATGCACTTCATCAATAATAAATATTTTATACTTTCCTTGCAGAGGCTTATACTCAGCTGACTCTATAATTCTGCGTATATCATCAACGCTAGTTTTACTTGCCGCATCGATTTCAATTATGTCAGAGTGGTTATGGTTGTTGAAACTAACGCAATTTACACACTGCTCACATGTCTTAATATTATTATCTTCAGTAATTAAAGCAGAGCAGTTTACCGCTTTAGCAATAATACGAGCGGACGTAGTTTTACCAACTCCCCTAATACCTGTTAAAAGATACCCACCAGCTAGGCGATTATTCAGGATAGTGTAACTTAAGACCTTTACAAGTACCTCTTGCCCATGCAGTTCAGCGAAACTACTTGGACGATATTTCCTAGCAAAAGGGATATATTGATTATTTGAATTTATATCGGTCACGATTTAAATTTTAGAAATTATCATCATTGCGAGCGACTGCAAGGAGCGTGGCAATCTCAGGAATTTTATACTCCTGCTTTACGAGATTGCTTCGTCAATTACTTCGTAATTTTCTCGCAATGACGGAAAACTGTTACTAGTAGTGACCCAGCGAATCCTACTCTGGCTGCTTCCTCTCGGACCTGACCAACTAAATAAGCACGATGCCCACTACTA
Organism: Rickettsia bellii RML369-C; assembly: GCF_000012385.1. Classification (NCBI taxonomy): domain Bacteria; kingdom Pseudomonadati; phylum Pseudomonadota; class Alphaproteobacteria; order Rickettsiales; family Rickettsiaceae; genus Rickettsia; species Rickettsia bellii. The sequence goes on along the minus strand of NC_007940.1, from coordinate 49,461 downwards.
GCATAATTAACATAACCTTTTTAGCTAGAAGAAACAACATATTTTTTTTCTATTTCTGATTTTGTTAACCTTTCGGGTACACCATATATCTCAGGATTTTTTAACTTAAATAAATCTTCATCAAATTTTTGTACCTTGACTATATTATCAAATTTAATGGTTACTACATTAGTATCCTCAAATATTTTAAGCAACTCAATTTGTTTATTAGCCTTGTTTAAAGTAATTTCACTATGTCGTTCTGTTACTTTGTGATAGATATTAATCCTTGAGAACTCTTTTTCATTAACAACTGATTCAACCACAAAATCTTTGTCGAAATTTTCATTATCCTCAAGTAAAAAATTAAATATATTTTCATCCCTAGCAATACGGCTTACTTGCTCCATATCATAATCATACATTGATACAAAATTTTTAGTACCTACTATAATTATAGGGAAAGGAGGGTAATAATTACATCTGAAATTATAGGGTTTGCTGATCAACAATTTTCCTTGAACTATATTACCTTTAGAATCTTCTTGTGTAAAATCTACTGCAATTGATTTCATCGTACGCAGATATGTTTTTAGCTCTAAAATAGCTGCTTTATCATCTGATCCAAATGCCGCAATCGAATTTGTAAAAATACAAACGATAATTAAAAAAAATATCTTTTTCATTTTCATTGTTTTATATTGTAAATTATGTTTAAAATACCTTAGTTATATACTTAAAACAAATAGTATTTATGAAAATTGTTGCCTTAAGAGAAAAAGTAAAGCACGAAACACGAGTTGCTATAACACCTGAAGTAGCTAGCCTTTTGGTTAAAAAAGGCTTTGCTGTTACTGTCGAGAAAGATATAGGAGTTCATGCCGGCTTTCTTGATGAAGAATATATAGCAGTAGGTGCTAAAATATCGGCTGTACCACTCGAAATTATTTCTGATGCTGATATTATATTAAAGGTTCAACCATCCCCTGTTAGCGATAAATATAGTGAACTTGAATTTGCTAAAAAAGGGGCTGTTATTATCGGGCTTCTATCGCCTTATTTGAATCACGAATATATTAAAGCAGCAGCTAAAAAAAATCTAACTAGCTTTGCAATGGAGCTAGTGCCAAGAATTACTAAAGCTCAAAATATGGATGCTCTATCTTCGCAAAGTAATTTAGTAGGATATAGGGCAGTAATTGAAGCGAGCTATCATTATACCAAAGCTTTTCCAATGATGATGACGGCAGCAGGCACTGTTTCACCTTGTAAAACTCTAATACTTGGTATCGGTGTTGCAGGGCTACAAGCAATTGCAACAGCAAAAAGACTTGGTAGCGTCGTTGCAGGATACGATGTAAGATCGGCAACAAAAGAACAGGTAGAGAGTTTAGGGGCTAAATTTGTTTCGCCAGAACTGCAAGAGGATCTACAAGATAAATCAGGCTATGCTGGGGAAAGCTCTGAAAGCTATAAAGCTAAACAAGAGGAATTTTTAGCAAAAATCATTAAAAACTATGATATAGTTATTACTACTGCACAAATTCCTGGAAAAAAAGCACCTTTGCTTGTTACAGACAAAATGCTAAAATCAATGAGACACGGATCGATTATTGTTGATATAGCAACCGCAACGGGCGGAAATGTTGAAGGCTCGGAACTTGATAAAATCATTACTAAACACGGTGTTACTATAATAGGTTTATCAAACCTTGCTGCTAAAATTGCAACTGATAGCTCAAAATTATATTCTAAGAATTTATATAATTTTTTAAATTACGCACTCCAAGACGACAAACTTAATATGGATGATGAGTTAGTGCAGTCTATGTTGGTTACTAAGGATGGCAAAATTGTGAACGAGAAGTATACTCGATGAACTTGAAAAATTGGCTACGTCGTCTTATAAGATCTGTGGTGCTCACGTACTAAAGTGTACGCTCCGCTCCTCGACTTATAGACTCCTTGCTCTTTTCCAAGTTGATCTTCGTATATCTCACCACATACTTAATACATAACACAACCAAAAGAAAAAATATGAATCAATTACCAATAATAGCTAAGCAAGCTAGTGAAATTGCTCAAAATACCCAAGAACTATCAGATAAATTAAAAGATTTAGTGATAGATGGCAGCTCGCAAGTTGCAGCTTCTACTATTGATCCTTTAGTGTTTGCTATAACAGTTTTTGTACTAGCTTCTTTTGTAGGCTATTATGTAGTATGGAAAGTAACTCCAGCATTACATACTCCTCTTATGTCGATCACTAACGCTATTTCAGGTATTATAGTGCTAAGCTCTATGATAGCAGCAAGTAGTAGTGCTTTTGGTTTTTCTGGCTTGCTAGGGATTTTTGCAACACTGCTTGCATCTATCAATATCTTTGGCGGATTCATAGTCACAAAAAGAATGCTAGAGATGTTTAAAAAGAAGTCTTAATTATATTTAGTTATTCAGTAAATATTCAGCAATAAATTTTGCAGGATTTTCCACAGGATCAAGTATTTTTTTAAATTCTTCTCTATTACCCGAAAGGGTATAATTATTTTGCCTTATTTTTCCTATGTAATCTATAATCTCAGTATGACTATAAGCTAAATAAACATATTTTTTTAATTCTTTTGATAATTTATTACTATTAAATTCATTATTCCAGCCATCACTTAAATATATAATAGGCTTGTCAGCTACTACTACTTCTGCAAGTGCAGAAGTACCATCACTTATTATAACATCCGATTTCATTATATCGTTTACCAAAGGTACATAGGTACTATCAGATACGGTAACATTTAGTAAGCTTCTAAATTTTTCAAAAATTTGATCTAATTCTTCTTGAGTTAAAAGGTTTTGATTACTGATTACAAACAACAACGATGGATGTGGTCTTATAATAAAATGTATATTTGGATTTTTTAATGCATAATTATAGAAAAAATAATGATAATTTAAGAAAGTAGAGCCACTTTCAAATAGATCACGATGTTTAAAATTTAAAGTCCATCTCGGTAACCATAATATAGTTTCAGGTCGATCTACTTTAATATTATTATTCATAATATCTCGTATTTCTTTATAAGTGTAATATCCTGAAACAATGACATTGTCTTTTTTAAATCCGTATTTTTCAATATAAATATTTTGTGTACTTTCTGAATCAACAAATACTAAATCTACAAAATTTGGTAATTCTTTATCATTTATAAATTCTTGATGAAAAATATGGGGACCATAAGGTATATATACTATTTTTTTTGCAATCTTTTTGAGAGTTGTATTTACAAAATAAGGATCTAAAATTGAATTACTATAAGCATTATAAGGATTTTGTACAAAAATGTAATCAGGTTTATATGATTCTATACCTAAACATTTGGTATATGGTTCATCTATTCCACAAGGGTATATAACATCCTCTTTGTCAAAATTTTCCATAAATTCTTTATCTATAGGTAAATGATACCAACCGTTATATAAAGGAATAGCTACTACCTTAACGTTATACCCTATTTTTTTCATTTCTTGATATATAGGATAAACACCTTTACCTCCCTGGGTTTATGTAAATTGCGAAATAGCTAAAATACACATTAATAAGTACAGATACACAATATTTTTCATTTTAATTATTACTTACTTGATTATCTCTATCATATAATAACGTCATAGAGTAAGCTAGTACGCTGAAAATGCAAATATATAAAATAGGGAATAGGGTAAAATTATATTTTTTTATTACTAATAGACATATATAATTAGCAGTACCAGACATTAGCATCGAGCCTATAGTATGCCCAAAACTTATGACGCGATAACGCTCTCTAACTGCAAAAGATTTAATAACCACGCTATGAGCAAGAGCATTAAACGGAGCAACTGAAGCAGCTAGCATTAAGCTAGCAAAAAGCCCTAAATTGGTCATTTGATACTCTACCGCTATCGTAAAAATTATACTTGCTATAATGGTAGATATGAGGGCAGTTTTTAATACTATATTAACACGAATACGATCGGCAATAAATCCGGCGATTGGCATAAAAACAGCAAAGCATAATACTACCAATACCGAAAAAGAACTCATTATAACGCCGGTTGCAGGTAGCACAAGCGGTAAATATTGCTTCATGAAAATGATTGCAATTTGATATGTTGCTCCAAAGCCTCCTGCTAAAAATATGAGAGGCAAAATATTCTTCCATTGCTTTCTAATCAAAACATTAAATTTTTGAATAGAATTATTACTACCAGCCTTTTTAAATTCAGGAGTCTCATCGAATTTCTGACGATAATAAAGAGTTACAAGCCCTAATGGTACGCTCAATAAAAATGGAATACGCCAACTCCAATCAGGAAAAATATGTGCATTAAAGAAGTTAGTTACCCCAATTCCCGATAATAATCCAATAACTCCCGTACATCTAGTGATAGCTGAAGCGGTAAATTGGTATTTCGGACCTAAATGTTCAATAACGTAAATTGCAGCACCATCATACTCACCTGCAATAAATATGCCTTGCATAAAACGGCATAAAACAAGGATTATCGTACTCCAAACTCCAAGGGTAGAGTAGTCAGGTAATAACCCTATTATTAAGGTAGGAATTATAATACCGATAATCGTAAAACTAAGAGCTTTTTTTCTGCCATATTTATCACCTATACGTCCAAATATATAAGCTCCAAGAGGCTTTGACAGATATGCAATAGCATATACAGCAAAAACATTTACAAGTTTTGTTAATTGATCCGTAGCAGGGGAAAAGAATTTTTCAGCAATAATTGCAGCAGAAAATCCGTATAGGCTATAGTCGTAATATTCAATGATGGTACCTAAAAATGCACCAAGCACTTTATTAGCAGATTTTTTTTTCTTCATTTTAGAGGTGTAATGTTATTTTCAGTGTCATCCCGTGATTTATTCACGGGTTCTAGTAAAAAAATACGAATATTAAAAGCTCGATTTATCTCGCTTTATGCTGGATCCCGTGGTCAAGCCACGGGATGACAAATGACCGCTTTAGTCGTTACTTAAAATCCTTCAAAGACCTTTATGTAAAGGTGGACTTCATATATCTAAACTTAAATGAGTATTAGACAGGGACGATGTCCTAAAGTTAGTGGTAGTCCTAGGCTAATATTAAGCTCACGAACCAAGCAGCCAAACGTTAATATATCACTTTTCCATTTTGCGTGCAAGGTTTTCTAGATAACCTGCTATAGTGGATAAAGTTTCTGCAAATTTTTCTTCGTCTTGGGAATTTTTTTGAAGACTATTGGTCTCAATCTTATTAGCAAGATGTGTTATTTCGGATTGAGCATTAAGTAGGGCTATAACAAGCAACAAATCAAATGATGCAGCCGGATTTACTGCTTTGATTTCGCTTATTTTTTCATTTAATTTATTTGCTAAAAATAATAATTTTTCCTCTTCACCACTATTACAATATAATTGAAAGTTTTTATTATTTAACGTTATCGTAACAATTGCCATAATTATTTTTGTAATTTTTTTATTTCTTCAAGTTCATTAACATAAATGTTAATTTGATCTAATATTCTTACATAATCATTTCTTAGTTGATTATTTTCATTTTGTAACCTATGGATCTCATATTGATTATTTGCAAGCACATTTAATAGATTATCAAGCCTATACTCTACTTGTTGCATTAAGCTCATTAATATTTCATTATTCATTTTTTAAGCTAACTCTATAAATGGATAAATTATTATAATAATAGATAACATTACAATAGACATAAATATCAACTGTTTTTTGTGTCTATAATTTACTAAGGCTTTATTTTTATTTCTGCTTAATAATTTTTCTTGTTCATTATTTTTTTTAGTTTCTAACTGCTCAGCATTACGATATCTTATGTTAAGGTAATCTAAATATAATTTTAGATAACCTTTTACATATACTTCCCCTGGTAAAACATCTAATTTCCCTTCTTCTAAAGCTATTAAATATTTTTTTCTAATTTTTAAATCTAGAGATACTTGGTTTAAGGTTTTACCCAAATCTAATCTGGTCCGCTTAAGCATTGATGACATAATTATTCAAGTTTTTGTAAAAATATTTCAAATTTTTTATTTACTAAAATTATTACATTTAAGTCTATAACTTCCTGAGATTTAATTTCTTTAATAAAATCAAGAAAATTCTTAACTAAACTTTTATTATTATCAATCCATAAATCTAAATCAATAGTTGTTTGAGATTTATTAATAATTTTTATTAATAATCTACGTTGTTTGTCATATAAGTCATCTTTTAAGGATTGTAAACCCAAACGACGCCAATATGAATCGTTTAATTGTCTATCACAAGTTTTACGTAACCAGTATAAACTAAACATATTACCGATTGTAAAATAAGCTTTTGCCATTTCTTCATCATTACCTGATACTTGTTTCGTTACATGTATTATATCAAATACCGAAATCAAACTATCAAAAGGTAAGAATATCTTTAGCAAATGATTTGTCTATTCCGTTACTTACATAATAGTTTAACTTTTCTTCAAACTTTATTTTTGCTTCTCCGGCTAGTAAATTACCTACTACTTCTCTTAGATTCTGTGCAGGTTTTTTAAACTCTTCTATAGTTTTACTAATATTAATTGGATGTTTTAAATTTTTGATAAACCAAGAAATACCACGACGCATTAATTTTGTTATCTCAGTAAACATATCAATCTTAATGTTATAATCGATATTAGTAGCTAGATTACTTACCTTTTCCCATATATCATCAAGTTCAAAAATTTCACAAATAATAGTATATGATCTTATTATATCGCAAAGAGGAGCACCAGTTTCACGTCTTGTTATGCTAATAAGTGGTCCACCAAGCTGATTAACTATTTTATTTATTACAACAGTTTTAATAATTTCATGCTTAAGAGGATGAGATAAAATTTCCTCCCGAAACTTCTCTTGCATTATTTTAGGAAAATAATTTACAAGATAAGAATCAAAATATTTATCATGAGAAAAGGTTGAGTTACGTAATTCATGAGAAGCCGATCTTTTACTATATGAAAGTAATAAGCAAAGTTCAGGACGAGTTAATACTTCCCCGTTTATGGCTCTTCTGTTTAATTCTTCGGAAGTTGGTAAAAATTCATTCTCACGTACTAATATTTTTTCTTCTTCTAAAATATCAATAAACTGACTGAATATACTGACTGTTAAGGTAGGCGATAATTGCATAATCGTTATTGCTTCGGTTTGCTTATAATTATCCTCTAAAACCAATTCTTCAACTTGCTTTGTCATATCAATTAACAGCTTGTTACGCTCATCTAAAGTAACCTTACCGGAAGCAACAGAATTACTAAAAGCAACTTTAATATTTACTTCATGGTCAGAACAATCAACACCTGCTGAGTTATCAATAAAGTCGGTATTGATACGTCCGCCTTTTTTGGCATACTCAACTCTGCCTCGTTGCGATACACCAACATTTCCGCCTTCCGCAATAACCTTTGCTCTAATTTCTTCACCATTACATCTTAAATTATCATTCGCTTTATCGCCGATCTCTAGATGATTTTCTGTTTTTGCTTTAATATAAGTGCCTATTCCGCCATTCCATAGCAAATCAACTTCAGCTTTTAAAATAGCTTTAATTAGCTCTTCAGGTGATATTTCACTATCATTTACATCAAGTAATTTTTTAATTTCTGGCGATAATTTTACCGATTTACTACTACGCTCAAATATCCCGCCGCCTTTAGAAATCAGCTTACTATCATAATCAGACCAGTTAGAACCTTTTAAATTAAATAGACGTAAACGCTCATTAAAGCTTGTTAAAGGATCAGGTTCAGGATCAATAAATATGTGCTTATGGTTAAAAGCAGCAACTAGCTTAATAGCTTTTGAGCGAAGCATTCCATTACCGAATACGTCACCTGACATATCGCCTATCCCTGTCACAGTGATAGGGTCTTTCTGTACATCTATACCTAAAGTCTTGAAATGATTAGTTACAGAAATCCAAGCACCTTTAGAGGTAATAGCCATTTTCTTATGGTCATAACCAGCAGAACCACCTGAAGCAAAAGCGTCATCAAGCCAATAATTGTATTCTCTGGAAACGCTATTAGCATAATCTGAAAATGAAGCTGTTCCTTTATCAGCAGCAACTACAAGATATGGATCTTCCTTATCGTAAATAATAATATCTTGAGGATGTACTACTTTGCCATCAACTATGTTATCGGTTATATCTAGTAAGCCTCTAAGGAAATTCTTATAACACTCAACGACCTTTTCCATATATTTATCACGACTCAATCCCTCATCAGTAAAGTGAAGATAAAAACCGCCCTTAGAACCAACAGGTACTATAACAGAATTTTTAGTCATTTGTGCTTTCATAAGCCCAAGTACTTCATATCTATAATCTTCTGCTCTATCTGACCATCTAAGTCCTCCACGTGATACAGGACCGCCTCTTAAATGCACTCCTTCAAAACTTCTTGAATAAACAAATATTTCAGCAAATGGGATTGGCTGAGGTAAATGGGGGACTTTAGAGGAATCGAACTTAAATGAAAAATAATGTTTGTTAGGTTGATAGTAATTTGTTCTAGTAACAGCCTCAAGAACACCAAGCATGCTACGAAGTACTTTATCCTCACTACTTACTTCAACTTTTAATAAATAATCATTTAATTGTTTTTTGATATCTTTGAAGTCGTGATCGAGATGTTTAGGATTAAATTTTATATCAAATAGATTTACTAATTTTTTCGTATATTCAGGATGTTTAAGAAGTGTCAATTGCACATAACCCTTGCCATAACTAAAGCCTGTTTGATGTAAATATCTTGTTAGAGCTTTGACTAGTTTAACTTGCTTCCAGTTAAAACCGGCAAGTACTATTAATTTACTTAAATAGTCATTAGCAAGCATGCCAAGAACCATTTTATCTAAGGCTTCTTCAACATTTATTTTTAGCTCATGAACATTGTCTTTTACCGGTACTACAGAAGTTAAAATAAAATTATATATCCAGCTTTCTTTAATCTCACCGACTTCTTTAATTACAAAGCTCTGTTCGTCGATTGCACTAAATCCTAAATTTTCTATTGGTGGCAATATGTTAGAAAGAGCAAGACTAACTCCCGGGCTATATATTTTTAGATAAAATTCTGATTCACCTGTAGCAATCAAATTAAACATGCGTCTTTGATTCCTACTTGCTTCAGTTAAATATTCAATATCTGTTAAAGCTATTTCAGGAGAAAATTTTTGCCTATAATCAGCAGGAAAAATATTATCAAATAATTTAAAATTAATTCCTGCTTGATATTCACCAAATTTTTTAGAAAGTTTCAGATAAAAATCTTCACTCCAACATCTAGAAATACGATCTAAATCTTGCTGAATTTTTTCCGCTTCAAAATTTATTTTATGCTTATCTTGTGCTTCAAGGGTGACAAAAAGATAAGAAAAGCTGCCTACTACTTCAGTGATATAGTTAGATAGGATTTTACTGCCGAATTTCTCAGCTAAATAACAATCTATCATGTTATGTATTTCAGAAGTTAGACGCTCTCTAGGTAAGAAAATTATAATATTTAGAAAAGAACTCGACCAATCATATTGAATGAATAATTTAAGCTTCTTACTCATCATACTAGAAAGCATATGCAAACACATGCAATATAAATCACCTTGATCAATTTGAATTAAAGCCTCACGAGGTAAGGACTCCATCAAAATTTTTAACTTATCAGCATTATAACCAGATAATGCAAAACCAGCTTTCCCTATTACGAAGTTAAATTTCTGCCTAAGAATTGGGATATTACTTATTGAATGGTAATACATATTTGAGTTATATATACCAAAAATTATACTTCCTGAAATACATTCACCAGAAGAGTCAAATTTCTTTACTAAAATATAATCAATTAAATTATCTGTATGAATAAGCGAGGCACTATTTATTTTACCAAGTATTATTAGCTGGTTTTGATATAATGGGCTAGCAGAACATTTTACAATATCTTCAATTTCATCTTTTACTTCTTGCCATATTTTTGTTGTCCCAATCTTGTTACTTAATTTTGTAGAATTTACTTCAAAATCAATAATACCTAATAAAATTAAATTATCATTTTGTAACCAACTTAAAAATTCTTTAGCCTCTATGGAATTCAGTTTCTCATTATCGATTATATTTTTAGATAAATCTTGGAGCTTTGCCTGCATATTTGGCAAGGCATTATGGCTTTCCTCAAGCTCATCTAGCCTATCATTTATAGTTTTTATTAGTAAATTAGCTGCACTATCATCAAAATTTCCGAGGATTGTTAAATGTAATATAGATTCTGATTTTTCTTCTGCAGCTGAATTTTCTAATATTTTTTCTAGGTTGCCTTTACTATCACGAGTACATTTTATTACCGGATGCAGCAAAAATTTAGTTTGCAGTGCTTTATTCTTAAGAAGACATACGATAAAATCAACAATATGAGGTTTATTATCAAGCAATATTAACACATTTATTGCTGGATCGTTTTCAATAACAGTATTTGTTATTGATATTTTTCTCTCGCCTTTTTCTCTATACTTAAAAAAGTTAAAAGCTTCATCGGCAAAATCAAAAAATAGTTTTTGTTTATTCTCAAAATCATAATCAATAGGAATATAACTCAAAAATTTTTCAATAAATTCGACATATAAAGAATTTGACTCCTGTTTTTTGCTAAGTTCTAAAATTTTAGCTTTATGGTTTGGTATTTGACAGTTTAACCGACCGGAATCTAAAAGAGGTGTTTTTGGCGTCATGATTTTCTCAAGTAAATATAGCTTATTTAATTTGTTATTATATTATATATTATTTAATAAACAATACTCTTCTGCTTTAAAGCTTTGTAGAAGAGTTATTAGTATATTCGATGTCACCCCGTGGCGGCTTTGTTTGCGTGGATCATTTCCTCCTGTCATACCGTGGACAAGCCACGGTATGACACCCAGGGTGCTTTTCGATCCACGCAAACAAAGCCGCCGCAGGATGACATCGTTTTATATTAGGAGTATCAAAAAAATGGAAACGATATTTGCACAAAGCTCTAGCTTTGGTAAGGCAGGGGTAGCAGTTTTTAGAGTTTCTGGGACTAAAAGTTTAGAGGTTTTAAAGTTACTAACTGGTAAATCTAATTTTAAACCACGCTTTATGTATTACCAAAAACTTACTTCCCCAGAAAGCAATGACTTAATCGATAATGCTATGGTTGTTTATTTCAAAGCACCTAATAGCTTTACCGGCGAAGATGTGGTGGAAATTCATACGCACGGTAGTAAAGCCATCTCTATAATGCTTACGAATGCTTTACTAAATATACCAGGCGTTCGTTTAGCAGAAGCAGGGGAATTCACCAAAAGAGCTTTTCTAAATAATAAATTCGATTTAACGGCAGCAGAGGGCATTGCCGATTTAATTAATGCTGAAACAATTATGCAACATAAACAGGCAATTAGGCAAGCAGGGGGAGCACTTGAAGAGCTATATAATAGCTGGCGAAGTCAGTTGCTGCGGATTATATCTTTACTTGAGGCTTATATAGATTTTCCTGACGAAGATATACCGGAAAGTGTATTAAAAGACGTTACAAATACTCATAAAACACTTATAAACACAATATCCGAATATCTTAATGATAACAGAAAAGGGGAATTGCTTAGAAGTGGGTTAAAGCTTGCAATTATAGGACCACCGAATGCTGGCAAGTCTAGCCTACTTAATTTCCTGATGCGAAGAGATATTGCAATTGTCTCAAATATAGCAGGTACTACTAGAGATATAATAGAGGGACATTTGGATATAGGCGGATACCCTATTATTTTGCAAGATACAGCAGGTATAAGAGGCGAAAGCAATGATGTTATAGAACAAGAGGGGATAAAGAGGGCAATAGATTCAGCAAAAAAAGCTGATATTAAAATTGTGATGTTCGATGCTGAGACTTTAGACTCCGCAGTCAATGAAGATATAACAGGTTTGATTGATGAGAATACTATTGTAATAATTAATAAAATTGACCTTATTCCCGAAAATAGAATATTTAATATAGAAAATAAATATAGATGCTTAAAGGTTTCAATTAAAAACAATATAGCTTTACCGAGTATATTAAAAAATATTGAAGAAATTGCTGAAAATATGGCAGGTTTTACTGAAACGCCTTATATAACAAATGAACGCCACCGCCATCACCTTAAACAAGCTCTCGTCTATCTAAAAGATTTTAACCTCGATAATGATTTAGTTCTAGCAACTGAAGATATCAGAATGACTATGCGTAGAATAGGTGCTATTACAGGCATTATTGATGTTGAAGAAATCCTCGGCGAGATATTTAAGAATTTCTGTATAGGGAAGTGAGGAATTATTAGAAAAATTTCTTGCTTTTTCTTGCGATAGTTAGTAATAGATTTTTATCACTCACAATATATTAAAATTAGATAAAATTATGAAAAAGAAATTAACTAACGAAGAAGTTGATAGATTAAAAAATATCATGGAAGCACAAGAAGCAACTATTATTAAGGAAGAATCAGTAAGTTTAGAAAATACATATGATAGTGAAGTAGTAGCAACTATGTTGAGCATAATAAATGAATATATGCAACCTTATGCTCGGGAATTTAAAGAAAATGCAATTAAGGGGCGGTACTATCTTGATGCAGGTCATAAACTATTTAATCAGGGTGATTATCAAACAGCAATGTTTGCCTATAAGAAAGCTTTCGAATGTGGAAACGTAAAGTATGAGAGTGGAAAAACACATTTTGAGCTTAATTTTGATGTTGAGCCATTTTTAGCTATAGGAAGTGTTTTTGAAATTGAAGAGCAATATGATAAAGCAATGGCATTCTATAATAAAGCCATAAAACAAAAAGATAATTTTCAAATTTCAGAAAGTACAACAGTGATGTTTGAAAATCAACTTGATTATTATAATAAATCTCTTGCAAAAGCTTATTGTTATAAAGCTCTATTATTAGAAAAATTGAAAGCAATTGATGAAGCTTTGCAAAATCTTGATGAAGCCATAAAATATAATAAGTTTTCATGTATAGCTTATTGGGAAAAAGCAAACATTTTAAAAGAAGCAGGACAGTTTGATAAAGCAATAGCAGTTTATGATGAATTGATGACCCACAAAGGAAATATGAGCGATAACGATAGAGTTGTCACTGAAACTTATCATTATATAAGGCACAACTTTTAAAAATAATGAGTAAAAACGAAGAAGCTATTGTAAATTTTGATAAATTTATTACTTCTGACAAGGGATATTTAACTCCAAAGAAAATTAGTTTAAAAGACGCCTATTGGGAAAAAGCAGAAGCTTTAATTAATTTAAATAAAATAGGCGAGGCTAATTACTGTAAAGCTCTTGCCTTATATCATTCAGAAGAGACAAATGATCATGAGAAAGCTATAGCTTTTTTTGATGAAGCTTTAAAAGATGCTAATGAAGCTGACAATATCGCCTTATATAATTTTCATAAAGGTTGTTCTTTAGTTAAATTACAGCAAGAATTTGATGCAAATGAATGTTTTAATAATGCTGAGGCTAATGCTAAACATCAAAATATACAAATATTTTTACAAGCATTTACACAGTTTAATAGTCAAATTATTGAACGGCAGTTTAGTGAAATAAATATAGACGACTTATTAACAAAAAGAGAAAGTTTCATACAAGACTTTACTCGGCGAGTATTATTAAAACTAAATAAACCAGCTTCGGATAATTATATTGACAAAGAATTAGAATTTATGACTAAACAATTAGGAGAACTTAATAGCTCACTAAGTTCAGAAATAAACGAAACTAATCAAACTACTACTTCAGATCTTACTGAATTTGTACCACCTATGGGTGAAGACACTAATATGCAAGATCATCATGATATTAATTAACAACGTTTTGCTGAAGTTGCTATATAATTTACTCTACTCGGTGTTATCTCGTGGCTTGACCTATAGTACCGGACAATTTTTATTCTATGTCATTCCCGCATAGGCGGGAATCCAGGAAAAAAAGCCTAAATACAGTAAATTTTTAAAGCTAAAAGCTCGATTTCTCTCGCTTTATACTGGATTCCCGCCTACGCGGGAATGACATATAAGGTCACCTACACCTGAATAAAATATAACACTTTTTTAAAACTGTCCGGTACTATAGGCTTGACCACGGGATGACACTGCAAGTGCTTTTCGATCCACGCAAGCAACGCCTATAATTTAATCAACTGAGATTTATTTCCAAACTCTTCTATTCCTTTTAAATCGGTGGCTGTGACCCATAATTGTAGATTGATACTTATAAAAAATTCGGTTAAATAGTTTCGTCTTCTATCATCTAAATGAACAAATACTTCATCTAAAAGCAAAATAGGAGCTGTTTTAGTTAACTTTATAGCATAATTCATCTCGGCAAGTATTATTGCAATTAAAATAGCTTTCTGCTCACCGGTAGAACAAAATTTTGCTAAGATATTCTTGTGTTTATGTTTAACTAAAAAGTCGCTTTTATGGACTCCAAAGCTGGTGCGACCAAGTAACTTGTCTTTATCTCTTGTTTTATGAAGCTCTGCCGCAATAAAACCAACAACATCTTCTTCGCCGTTTAATATTTTCTGCTCTACCATGCCATCAATTGATAGCTCAGCTTTTGGGAATTCGTTTTCAAGATCATCAATTGCTTGCTGCATAAACTCTAAAGTTTTGAGGCGATTATTAGCAATGTAGATTGAAGTGTCAGCCATTTTTTCTTCAATAGTTTTAAGCCAATTATTATCCCACATATCTTCAGCTAGAATTTTATTCCGCTCCTGCATATAATGTTCATATTTACTAACTAATTCTGCATGTTTTGGATCAAAATTATAAACTATTCGGTCAAAAAATTTTCTTCTATCACTAGTACCGCTCGTAAAAATCCCTTCCATTTGAGGGGTAAGCCATACCATACTGGTAAATTTACTTAATTCATTATTGGCGATTTTGGAATTATTATATTCGGTTGTTCTTCTATTGGATATGCGTTTGATTTGTGTGCTAAACTCTGCAAGCCCAAGCTTACTTTGCAATAAAGCTCTAACAGAGCAATGATCTTCTGACTCTCTACATATATCAGCAAGTCTTGCTGATCTTAAACCTCTACCTGGATAAAAAAGCGATATTGCTTCTAAGATATTAGTTTTACCACTGCCATTTTCACCAATAATAGTTATTGGAATGTTATCGGTTTTTAGCTCGAGATTTTTGAAATTACGGTAATTCTCAACTATTAAGGAATGTAAGAAAATATTTTTCATTTAACGAAAGATAATGATTAAATGTTCATTATCGCATTTTTGGTGAATTTGTAAATTTGATAATTATTTGTTTTATAAATCATCATTGAATCCCAACCTTTTAAAAGATCAAGAGGGAAAAAAGCATCCCCTTCATAGTCGTTATTTATCCTTGTAAGCAAAAATTCATCGAGAAGATTTTGCTTTAGAAAAAAAGTAGCTATTTCTGCACCTCCGACCATAAAAATTTTCTTATCAGCAAAGATTTCTATTACCTGCCAAAATTCATCTAAAGACTCTACAAAAAATACATCATTATCGGAAGTGGGCGTATTTCTTGAAAAGACAATGCAAATGCAGTTTTGTAAGATTTTAGGAGGTAGTGAGTCAAAGGTTTTATGCCCCATGACTATAATATTATTTTTCACTATTTGATAAAAATACTCAAACTCCTCAGGGTAAGACCAAGGCATCCGCCCTTTAAGCCCTATCACTCCTTTAGGATCGCATGCCATTATGCCGGTAATTTTTCTATTTTTCATAATATATTTTATTTATTAAGAGTATATGCCTGTGTTACAAAGAATCTTTGATGATCTTCAACATTATGCACTCGTAAATAGTTGACCCCATTTTCAGCTAAATATTTTGATATTGCTATTGTTTCTAAATCTCTTTCTTTTGCGATAGAATTATAGAAAGTAGAAATATAAGATTTTCTTGAGTGACCAACTAATATCTCACATCCTAATTTTTTAAATTCTTGAATATTTTGTAATATATGTAAATTTTGATAAACAGACTTTCCAAAACCTATACCCGGATCAAAAATTATATCTTTTCTATCAAATCCACATTTTTCTAATTTTGCTATTTCTTGCTCTGCCCATATATTTAAGCTAATAATCAGAGATTTATCAAAATCAAGACATTGCTGTTTTTGTGGCGGAACGGTTAGCGAATGCATAATAACAATTTTACAATTATAATCTGCAATTAATCGTAATGTATCATTATCTAAATTAGTTTTAACTAAGTTAATACAATGAACGGGATATTTTTTTAGAATTCGTTTAATCACTTCAGGCGAAAAACTATCGATACTAATAAGGGCTTCTGTTTTTTCTATAACTCCTTTTAGCTCTTCAAGAACACTATCAAGCCCAGTATATTCTTCATCCTCACTAATCATAAAAGCAGAGGGACGTGTTGACTGAGCACCAAGATCGATCATACTAGATCCTGCATCCATTAAATGTACAAAATTCTTAACGGCATCTTCCTTATGAAAACTCAAACCTCCATCAGAAAAAGAATCAGGAGTAATATTTAAAATACCAACAAATTGAGGATTTAAAACAAGTGAGCGTATAACCCCTTGATTTTCAATTAAATGGGCTATTTCTGCAAAAGCTTTATCGTTATAGAGGTTATTATCAGGGCAAATATAACGGCATTCTATGCTCAAGCTTGCAATAAGATGAATAAGAAACGGTCTATTTAATAATTGGGAATGAGGTATTTTTAAATCTGGTAAATCTATATGATAACTATCCCAAAGTAAAATATCTAGATCAATAACTCGTGGACACCATTTATCATAATTCTCTTTTCTGCCTATTTGCTGTTCAATCTTTTTAAGCACAGTTAGCAGTGCATTGGGCAATAAAGCAGTAGTACCTTGTACCACCATGTTATAATATGGTCTATCCCAACTACTATCTGCGTTAGGTGGTAGAATAGCTTGCGTCTCAAAAATAATAGATTGCCTAAGTAGTACAAAACCATGGCTTTTGAGTAAATTTAGAGCTCTTCTAATATTTAAAAACCTGTTGCCTAAATTACTGCCTATAGAAATATAAATCATATACTATCTTTCCCTGAGTAAGAAAAAGAAATTCCGCCATGTACTCCTGAAACTGGTGATTTTAATTTAGTAACAGTTACCTTTAAAAAAACTTTTTCTGATTTAGTTTTGATAAGATCATGATAAATAATATCATATATTCGGGCTGCTAAATATTCGATAAGATTAAAGCGATTCTCCTGACAAATCTTTTGTATCAGTCTTACAGTTTCTGCATAGCAAATGGTATCATCGATATTATCAGTTTGAGTAGCTAGTGGAGGAGTTGGGAAAATTAAATTTATATTAATTTCTACAGCTTGAGCATGGTGTTTTTCTTCGGAGCTGCAACCAAGATGTATCCAAGTTATTAATTTTTCAATATTAAGTTCGCATGAATGATTTAAGTTGAAAGTGCTTTCTCCATAATAATTGAATTAATTTTATTAAACTATAAGGCTTTTGTAGAAGAAGACAATATTTAAATTGAAATGCCGCCGCTTTTTTTAAAACCAGCACGAGCTCTTTCAAGCTTTTTAATAAGTTTAGGGGAATATGATTTGATATCTCTTGGCTTTCCACCCTCATATTTTTGGGCTAATTTCATTCCACCTCTAATAAAATTATAGGCAAAATTCATTAATTTTGTCTCACCGGCTATCCTTTTTGGATTCATAAACATATAAATCTGATAAACAGCAAAACTTTTTATCAAACGCTTTAGGTCTATTCTTGCCTGCTTAGTTAAGCCTTGTAATTTATCTTTCTGGTTTGCAAGGTTTTTATTAGCATCTCTAACAATTTTGGAATGTTGATGCATTAAATAGTTACTGACTTCGGAAATATTTTTACTGATAAGTTTTTCATCCATCTTCAGCATTTTAAGCTTTAGATTTTTAGTTTTACCTAAATATTTACGGATCAATAAAATAATTTGCGATTGGAGTTGAGTTAAATCCATAGTTTGTTCATTTAAGATAGCAAGTATCTGCTCTATCTCATATTCAAAATCTTCACTTTGGCTCAACTCCTCAAAAAGCTCTTCTACTTCTGTGCTTTCAAGTACAAGCGAGTCACTAATACCCATTAAAGCATCTTTTATTTGCTCAGCAATTTTTTTTGTATCATCAGCTGGATAATCTTGAGTCATATCTAATTTGTAATTAAATATATTTATTTTATACTATCACCTCATTTTTACTTGTCTATAAAAATTATATTAAGATATTTTAATTACCTGAGTCTGAGTAATAATCAGAATCATTAGAACTATTGTCACCACTTAATAAAACATCCTTAGGATCGTAAATAGGGCGTGATAAATCTACAGATGTATCTTGTTCTATTTTTTGAGGAATATCAAATTTTTCTGCTAATACCTTATATCCTGTAGCTTGCATAAAATATTCTGTTTTATTATTATTACTCGGTAAAACTATTTTTGCTAGATTTGTATATATCTTAGATAATTTTAAATAATCCTTAGGCTCAACTATTCCTTCCATTTTACCTATAGCAATAAGATAAGCTTTTGTTGCATCATCTATTCTACTGTGTTTTTCATAATATCCTGCCTGCAATAAATACTCGTCTGCTAAATTCCTATCATTTATCTCAGGATTATGCTTCATCTCATCGATTAATCCTTTAAATGCTTTCTTTTCGTCATCAATACATTTAGTTTTTCTTAAATATTCTAATGCTTTTGCATATTCTCTTTGCTGTAAATATATGTTACCTAGTTTTATATTTGCTTTAACAGAATCTAGAGCAGCAGCTTTTTTATATAAATCTATTGCAGAAGGTGTATTTACAACTTGTGCATGCTGACAATAAATTTCAGCTAATTGATTTTTGTACAATTCATCTTGTTTATTATGAAAAGCGATAGATCCATGCGTTGCTATTAATAACTCCCCTAACGAATTATAAGCACTCTGTCCTTGCATAGGTGCTATTTGGCTATGTAGTAGCTTACTATATATTACTTCAGTAAAACTTTTTTCATCAATAGATTTAAATGCTGTAATACAACTCCAAAGAGATTTAGCTTCTTGCTCACTAATCGAACTTACTAATTTTTTAAAGTTACTTATACTATCAAGTATGATCTTAGACATATCTAAAGATTTAAAAGATATACAATGAATATTGTTTGTTAATGTATCTGTAATATCCTTTAAATTTTGAATCTTAGCATCTTTAATAGATTTTAAAAAAGCTTTTAGATTTTCTATGTTATTTATTTGATTTATATCTAAAATCTTACTATTTTTTATATCTTGATAAAAGTCTTTAATAGCATCATTTAGCTTACCAACAAATGAAAACTCATCACTTTTTAATACAGTTTTAAAAGACTCTATTAATTCCGCTTCTAAATTTATTTTATTAAAAGGAGCAAATAAAGTGCTAAACCAATCTTTAACATCAATTATGTCTAAATCATGTTGATCACTTAATTTAGTATCAGAAAAATGTTTTAAATAATTTAAGAAGCTTTCCAATTTAGAGTTTGGAGTTTCTAAAATCTGATTTAACTCCTTAACAACTTCTAAAAAACTTCCTATAGTTTTATTACTATTATCTGTAGCTTTATAATTTTTTATGGTTTCTACTAATTTTTGCAACTTATCAGTATTATTAGAAACTTTAAATTTAAAGACTAAACTCTTTTCTTTCTCCCATTTTGCATATACTAATTCTTTAAATTTGCTGACCTCATTTGTTATATTGTTCTTAACGGTCTGTATTATAAAATATGGAATGAGTTTTTCATCAATGGTTATTTTATTATTTTCATTTTGAGTTATATAATTGCCAGATTTAAAACTTGGTAAAGCTTTATAATCCTTTGCTTGTTCACTAACTTGGGGCAATAAATAGATAGAGTCTTGTATCTTGTTAATAAAAGATTTTTGTTTATCATTAAAATTACAAAGCTCAATAGCATCATGGAAAATATTAGAAATACGTTCTTTATCATCGTCTGGCTTACTGTCAGTTACCACTATAGCTACATTCCCTTCATTTATATCAACATTGCCAAGTAATTGAGTAAATTTTTTAAATATCTGAGCGATGTTTTTTATACCCTCTTCTGCATTTTTTGTTGTATCAATATTTTTTACTGCCAATATAAATTTAGTAGGAGCAGTACTCAAAATTTTTGGCAACAAGAATTTATCTAAGGTAAGTTCTTGTGTTGAGGCTTTGCTATTTAAATAAGGACTTTTATATGTTACATAGCCTCTAAAACTGTCTAAAATTTCTGGATTATCTACAGGATTTTTTTTTGAAAAATACCAATCTTTGTGTGTATTACGTTCCAAACTTAATTTATTATCTTTAAAAAAATTAACTATAATATTTAGATCTTCTTGTTCTTGCCCTAGTATAATTAGGACTTTCTTATTTTTACTAAAAATAGATTCATCACTATATTTATTAACTAAGTTAATAAAATTTTCACTCTCGAATATATTTTCTATTTCTTTTTCTATGCCTAGTTTCGCTACAGTTTTGGTACTTTCTTCTACTTGTTTTGTTTGAGTTTCATTTTTATTACTGGTAATTGACTCTTGGGATGAGCTATTTGTAGAGCTTATTTGTTTCTCTCTAATATATCTAGGATGTTTAGGGTGTTTAGGATGATTGATCATAATCAACCTATTACTTAGTTGTTTTTTCTAATTAAATCTAAACTTTTAGATTAGCTTAATAATTTAGATAAATTAATTAATAAATCTTAACTAAAAAGATTTGATGTGATAAAAATAACACTAAGTAAATATTGTAATATTTATACGCATGTATGATTATTTTTACTTTATTTACTAGACTAACAAGCTTTATAATTGTAGTTATTTCTAATTATTTTAATAATATATTTTTGTTAACTAATTTCGGCAGGGTATGAAAAAACACAAAAACCAAATGTACCTAATAAAAATCTTCATAGCCTTAGCTGTAATCACTGGCATAATATATCTATATTTATTTTACTCTTCGTTTGAACCATCTCAAATTTATATTAATACGAAAGTTAGTGATAAAAATAATTCTCAAGCCATCAAATTCGCTCTTAAGGATCAAAAAGGGAAAGTTTTTAATGATAAAGATTTAAAAGGACATCTAAGCCTAATTTACTTTGGCGTTACTTACTCGTTAGATGATGAGAATGCATTAAAAAAAATAGAGGATATTATAAAGATTTTACAAAAAGAAAATATCGTAGTGCAGACAGTATTTATTACTCTGGACCCAATAAATGATACAAGTGAAGTACTCAAAAAATATCTTGAAAATATAGATAATAATTTCATAGGTTTAACCGGTACAATAGATGATATTACACAGGTTGCTAATGAATTCAAAGTATTTTATGAGCCAAAAACATTTGATACAGAAACCGGTAAATATGAACTAAAACACTCTAATTTTGTATATTTAATTAGTAGCGATGGAAAGTTTCTTAAACATTATTGCTTAGGCTTACCTAAAAATGATAGGTAAAGGTTTTCGTCATTGCGAGGAGGCTTGCCCCGCATGGATCAGTTTTTTCGTCCCGTAGCTTGCCCACGGGATGATACCGAGAGTAAACTCAGTTGAATTTTGTGACAGGCGTGAGGAGCGACGCCTATAATAATAGGCGAGACGACGAACAACGAAGCACAAAGTTCAAATCAGTTTACTATAACCCCACTAAGCTTTTTGCAAAATCGTGTCGGTTAAATATTTTCAAATCTTCTATCTGTTCGCCTATACCAATAAAATATATCGGTAAATTAAATCTCTGTACCACCCCGACAATCACACCGGCTTTAGCACTTCCGTCAAGCTTGGTTACAATAAGACCAGTTAAATTAGTAGCATCGTTAAAATGCTCCACTTGGTTATAGGTATTTTGTCCGGTAATAGCATCTATCACTAAAACGCTATGAGTAGGGAGGTTTTCATCTACTTTTTTGATGACTTTCACAATCTTAGTAAGCTCATCCATCAAGTTCTTTTTATTGTGAAGTCTGCCTGCCGTGTCAATAAAAAGTATATCGATGTCTTGCTTAATCGATTCCTCCACCGCTCTATAAGCAACGCTTGCAGGATCTGCTGCCTCTTCGCCGGTAATAAGCAAAGCTTTTGCTCTGGTTACCCAACTATCTAACTGATTTACGGCGGCGGCTCTGAACGTATCACATGCGGCAACTGCTACTTTTTTACCCTGCATTCCATACATTGCAGCAAGCTTACCGATAGTGGTTGTTTTACCTGCACCATTAACACCGCATACTAAAACCACGTTTAGTTTATTTTCATTTAAAGTAAAAGGAATTTCTGATTCTAATAATTGCTGTTCAATAAGATTTGCAAGAGTTTCTTTTATTTCGGTAGTTTCAACTTCTTTATCGAATTTGAGCGATTTAAAATCTTCGATAATTTTAGCTGCTACCAAACTTCCCATATCAGTCGAAATTAATAGCTCTTCCAATTCCTCTAATGTTTCTGCATCTAGTTTTTTCTTATAAAATATCTTATCAATACCTGCTGATATTTTACCTGAGGTCTTAGATAAACCTTGCTTTAATTTGCTAAATATCGAAATCATTTTTTGTTTATGTTTATTCTAAAATGCGTTGTTATAATTATGATTTGTGATCCTTTAACTTTTTTTATATGGATCGAAAAGTATTGTCGGTGTTATTATCCCATAACGGCATTGCCTAGGTAGATCGAAAAGCACCATCGATGTCATTCCCAGCAACGGCGGGAATCCAAGCTAAAGCGAGATAACCTACGCTTTTAGTTTTAAAAACTTACTGTATTTGTATTTTTTATTATTTTTCTAGATCCCGTAGACAAGCAACTAGATGACACCGAGAATGCTTTTCGATCCACGCAATAACGCCGACTTAAGCACTCCCTACTTGAGAAGAGAAATGTGCTTCATCAATGCCTAAATGCTTCAACGCATTATGCCATTTATTTTCAGGGTTATCAGCAAAAATAAATTCTTTATCACAATCCATAACCAGCCATAGATTTTCTTCTAGCTCTTTTTCAAGCTGCCCTGCTTTCCACCCAGTATATCCTACAATTAATAAGCTGTTTTTAGGTCCTTTACCGAAAGCTATATCTTCTGAAATTTCTAAATTAGAGCTTACTGCTAAATCATTATGAAAATCTAATAATAAGTTTTTATTATAATCTGTGGAATGCAAAAAGAATCCCTTTTCATGCTCTACAGGTCCGCCAAGATATATAGGCACCATAACAGGATTTACTATTTCATCATTTTTTATTTTAAAAAATGATTTTAAATCTATATGATTTACTAAACGATTAAACATTAATCCTATTGCACCTTCTTCTGTATGTGATAACATATAAATCAAGGATTTATGGTAGATACCTTTTGTAATTACATAAGGTGTTGAAACTAGTGTTTTACCGGATAGGTTATAAAAGATCTTATCATTCATAATAAAACTAGTATTATAATAGTTATTTATTAAGTATATAAGATTTAAATTCAATTATTCAATAGAAGTTAACAATAATGATCACATTTTTTGATATTACTATTTTTTCTATCATCACACTTTTTTCGTTTTTTGGACTATATCAAGGGATAATAGGTTTTTCGACAAGAATACTTGGTTTTATTACCTCGATAATGTTAACATATTTCTTATATCCACATATTTCGCAAATAATAAGCAAATACGTACATAATGAGGTTGTAAGAGTAATAAGTAGCGGGGTTATATCCTATATTATTTCTTTAATCTTATGCATTTTTATCGTCTATAAATTCCTAGCAATAATTTCATTTATGAGGAATGGTTTTATTGATCGATTTTTGGGATTATTAGCCGGTTTTGCAGTAGGAGCTGCTATTTCAGCCGTGATATTTTTTATAACAATGATTTTTACATCTGAAAATTATTATAAAAGTAAATCTTTAGAGGATTTCATAGCAAGCAGCAAAAGCAATAAATATTCGGGAGTGCTTAAAGATTCTTTAACTACAGAATATTTTGACGAATTAAATAAAAACATAATAGTTATTATCCCTGTTGAAACTTTAAAATCAGTTAAAACCTTAAACAGTAAAGACTTAGGTAACTTCAAATCTAATGATGAAAATAACCAATCTTCTCAAGAATTAGATGATGAGCTTAATGATAATGATGCATTTTCCGATGTGGATGATTAGAAAAAACGCTCGATGTCGTGTGATGGCATTTCTCGTGTGGATCGAGAGTCGTCAGAGGAGATTCGTAGAATCGACATGGCAATCTCATAAAGTAGAATTCCTGAGATTAATTAGTCGAACTTTCAGTTTCTTCTCACAATGATGTTTTTTGTCTTAAGACTCTTTAGTTTCTTTGTTGTGGCTTGATGCGGATTCTAGCACTGCTACTACCTTATTTAGTTCGACTTGGCTACAAAGTCCAAGCAATACAGGGTCACGTGGGTGAATAGATTTCATATTCCAATGGCTGCGGGTTCTAATAGCATCGATGGTAGTTTTAGTAGTACCAATAAGCTTAACTACTTGATTATCTTGAATATCTGGATAATTACGTAGTAACCAGTATATAGCATCAGGTTTATCTTGACGTCTTGCAATTGGTGTATATTTAGCACGCTGTTTTTTCTGATTCTTCATTAATTCATAGGCAGGGCTATGAGAAATTTGTAGGACATTTTTAGGGTCTTTGCTACAACGATCAATTTCCTCCAGAGTTAGCTGACCATTTGCAATCGGATCAAGACCTTTAATAGATTGTGCTACTTCACCATCTGCCATACCTTTTATTTCAAGTTCATGAATACCACAAAAATCAGCAATCTGCTTAAAAGTTAATGAGGTGTTTTCAATTAACCACATAGCCGTAGCTTTTGGAAGTAGCGGTAATATTTTTTGGGAATTCATGGTATTTGTTTTTTAGCTTAATAAGAAAGATTATAACAAATGGTGTTATTTAAGTCAATCTTCATTTAGAAACTTGACAATCTCTTCAACTACTTTCTTAGCATCACCAAATAACATAAAGGTATTGTCGTGATAAAATAACTCATTTTCTATACCAGCATATCCTGAAGCCATAGAACGTTTAATAAACAAAACGCTACGAGCTTTTTCGACATCTAAAACGGGCATACCATAAATCGGGCTATCTGGATCATTTTTGGCAGCTGGATTAGTTACATCATTTGCTCCAATAACTAAAACTATATCGGTAGTAGCGAAATCTCTGTTAATCTCTTCAAGCTCTAAAACTTTCTCATAGTCAATATTAGCTTCGGCAAGTAGCACATTCATATGTCCAGGCATTCTACCTGCTACAGGATGTACAGCAAAACGTACGTTAACATCTAACCCTTCTAATATATCAACCATTTCTTTTATAATATGCTGAGACTGAGCTACTGCCATACCATAACCAGGAACAATTATAACAGATGATGCATTACGCAATAAATTTGCTGCATCTTCAGGGCAGCTTGCTTTTGCTATCTTATCATCATCTATATTTTTACTAGCACCGCTAGGAGCTGGTAAAAATGCACCAAAAATAACTTTGATTAAGGAGCGATTCATTGCCTTACACATTATATAGCTAAGTATAGCACCGCTACTACCAACTAAAGCTCCGGTAATAATCAACAAGCTATTACTAAGGGTAAAACCTATACCTGCTGCTGCAAAACCTGAATAAGAATTTAGCATCGATACTATAACTGGCATATCAGCACCACCTACCGGTATTATTAACAATACCCCAATTAGTAAGGATAGTAATATTATTAGATTAAATAGAAATATATTTTCTGAGCGAATAAATAACACTATTAATGCGACTAATAATATTGTTGTCAGTAAACATACATATTGCTGACCATAAAATTTTAATGGGCTGCTTTTCATTAAGCCTTGTAGCTTTAAAAAAGCAATAATTGAACCGCTAAAAGTTAAAGCACCTATAGATACACCTAGTGATATCTCTATCAAAGAACTGATAGGCAAGCTTCCTGCAATACCTATAGCAAAATTTTCAGGTGTAAGTACAGTAGCATAAGATACAAATACCGCAGCAAGACCAACAAAAGAGTGAAAGCCTGCAACTAATTGCGGCATTGCCGTCATAGAAATTTTAAGAGCAATTACCCCGCCTATTATGCCCCCAACTAATATAGTAGCTATAATGGGTAATTTATGGGCAAAATCAGGCAGAAAGAAAGTAACACCGACTGCTATTGTCATCCCTAAAATACCTATAGTATTGCCTAAACGTGCTTGCTTCTGTGATGACAAAAACTTGAGCGATAGAATAAAGCAAATAGCATCTACGAGATATAATAATTGGATAATCTGTAAGGACATAAGTTAATATGTTTTATTTATATGTTTGCGTGAATTATATCTTCTGTCATCCCGTGGCAGCATTGTTGCATGGATCAGAAAACGCCCTAAGGTAGTCATCAACTATGTTTTAAATTAAAAAGAAGAGATTTTAATTTAGCATTAGCGATGACAATAATTTTACGCATTAAAGCGGTAAGAGCGACCATTTTCTTTTTACCATTGTTAATGAGTCGCTCATAAAAGAGTCTTAAACCAGAAGTCTTGCTATTACGGGCTGACATAGCAGCAAGGAATAGTATAGGCTTGACTCCTGCTCTACCATGTCCTACCTTTCTATATCCTTGATATTTACCACTATCATTAGCTTTTGGAGCAAGCCCTGCAAGAGAAGCAATCTGCCGTCTTGTTAACTTCCCTAACTCCGGTAATAATATTAATAACTCAAAAGCAACTATATTACCAATGCCATTTATCTCTTTCAATATCTCATGCTTTGCTTTTAACAGCTGATCTGATGATATAATCACTTCTACCTGATTAGTAATCTCTGTAATTTGATTACTTAAAACATCTATCATATTTATACAGCTATTTTTAACAAACTTATCTGTATTTGCTTGTTGTAATCTATTCTTTTCGGCAACTAACATTTGCTTTAAATCATTCCGTCTTTGTACTAACCGAAATAATTGTATATTTTGTTTTGATTCAGGCTTAAATACTTCAAGCTTATCTGCTCGCTCCTTACCATATAATCCTAATGCTTTAGCATCTAACTTATCTGTTTTTGCACTATTACCATATGATCTGATAAAATTCTTTACCTTTCTTGCATCTGCTCTATGTACTACATAACCTCTTTCACATAAGCTATACAATAACTCTAGTTCATATCCGCCTGTTGTTTCAACTACAGTTAGAGAGTTTGCTAAAATATCCTTATTATCATTAATAAATTCAAATATACCGAAACTTGTATTCTCATATTCTTTTGTATCTTTTATGCCCTCTATTCCTACTACAAAATTATATTTTCCTATATCAATTCCTATATGTTTGTGATATTTTATCATATGTACCTCGAGATTTTATATTGTTTAGGATTGTAATCGGGCGTGCTTATCGCATCCCTTCCAACTATTCAAACTTCTCGAGAGTCGGGCTATAGTACCTTGATGACTCCGGTCGTATAAAACCTACTATACCGTGACGGTCGCTTATGCCCGCTTAATACCCTATATCATTATATAGGGTATTAACACTCTCTTATAAATGTTTATATTACATTTATAACTTATATTATATCACTTTCTTTTCTTACAATACCGTGGCTTGCTAACTAGATCCAGCATAAAGCGAGATAAATCGAGCTTTTATTTTTAAAAACTTATCGTATTTGTATTTTTTATTATTTTCTTTATCTAGTTAGCAAGCCACGGGATGACACCTAGGATGTTTCCCAGCTCACATAACAAAATCGTCGCAGTATGACACTTAAAATTAAAAACTAAATCCTATACCTATAGAAACTACTAAAGGATTAAGCTTAGTTCTAGAGGTAATATTTTGATTTCCTACTAAACTTGGCTTATATACAATTTTAGGATTTAAATAATATTGTTTTATGTCTAAATTTATTACTGTATCATCTTTAGCATAGAAATCCAGACCTATTTGTCCTACAAAACCATTTCCGTTTCTTATCTTAATACCGCTAGATTGAGTGATCATATATGAACCATGATAACCTAACCCTACATAAGGTCTAATACCACCGAAAGGTGCTACATGAAATTGTCCTGTAATTGTTGCCGGAATCATATAAAGAGGCTTACTTTTACCAGGTGTTGCTCCAACGCCATAGTTATAAGATACATTACTAAGCACTGAATTTTTAGTACGTAAAACATTAAAACCTAAAGATAATTCAGTAGCAAAATAATTGTTGAAGAATATAGTAGTAGATATATCACCACCATAACCATTTTTTACAAACTCACCTACTGGAAGAGGTTGAGGAACTGTAGGAGCAGGTAAGTTTTTTTGCTTAGCATGTGCAAAAACTCCGTTTAGACGCATTTTAACGAGTAAACTTCCTTCATTTTCATAATATGGAATATTATCATAATTATATTCCGGTACAGCATTTACATCAGCTTCCATGCTTTTAGCAAAGCTATTAATGCTTATGCATGATACAAACAAAATTACTCCTAACCTTTTAGACATTCTTATCATAGTTACAATCCTTTACTTGCTTAAAATTCATTATTATATTATAATATAAGCTTTTCATCGTTATGTATTTATATTTTTTAGAAGATAAGATTCTTTCATATCAAAAGTCAAGAAATTTAAATAAAATTATAGAAATTACTGGAGTATATTAATGAATGATGCATTAAAAACATATTCAATAGGTATAGGTTGGTTCTTACTTAGTTTAGTAAGTAGTAGTGCTAACGATGTAATGTCTAAATATTTAGGAACTAGGTTGCATAGCTTTGAAGTAGCTTTTTTCCGTTTTTTCTTCAGTAGTATAGTTTTATTACCTTTCGTTGTTTATTATGGTAAAAATACCTTAAAAACAAGTCGTCCTTTTGTTCATATTTTAAGAGGATTATTATTGTTTTTCGGTATGACTTCATGGACTTACGGCTTAAGTATTGCACCTGTTACTACTGCGACTGTTATAAGTTTTTCTATCCCTCTATTTACTTTAATACTTGCCGTATTTTTTCTTAATGAAAATATCATTTGGCAAAGATGGGTAGTGACAATAGTAGGATTCGTTGGGTTAGTAATTACGCTTAAACCTCATGCTGAGGATTTTAACCCCGAAATGCTTTATTTTGTTTTAGCAGCTATTTCATTTGCCATGCTTGATATTATAAACAAAAAATTTGTGGTAAAAGAGTCAATGATTAGTATGCTATTTTATTCAGCAATAGTAACTGCTGTGGTATCGATACCTGCTGCAGCTAACTACTGGCTTACTCCAACTCTTTTTGAATTAGCGTTGTTATTTATCTTAGGCAGTAGCGGGAGTTTAATATTATTCTTGCTACTTAAAGCTTTTTCTATGGTAGATGCTACCGCCACCGCTCCTTATAGATATTTAGAGCTTGTGATTTCGGCAATAGCAGCATATTTCATATTTAACGAGTTTCCAGACAAAAGTACATTGCACGGGGCAGTAATAATAATTCCGGCAACTTTATTTATAATATATTCCGAAAAAAAAGCCATGAGCAAAAAAATATGAATCGAAAAAAAATAGTATTTTCAAGCGGCATAGCCAACACTTTTGAATGGTATGATTATGTACTATTCGGTTACTTTGCACCGATAATCGGAACTAAGTTTTTCCCGAATGACGATGCTAATACTTCTTTATTGCAGGCTTTTTTAGTCTTTGCTATAGGGTATTTGGCAAGACCACTAGGAGGCATATTTTTCGGTGTTATCGGTGATAAATTCGGTAGAAAAGCAGCCTTAACTGGTGCTCTATTCTGTATGTCTGCCCCAACTGTATTAATCGGAATATTACCGACCTACCATACTATCGGTATTACTGCCACTATATCAATGATTGTTGTTAGAATCTTACAAGGGCTGTCAATGGGCGGAGCTTTAACCGGTTCTATCTCATTTGTTATTGAGCATACTCATCCAAAGCATCGAGGCTTTACTGGCAGTATTTCAATGTCTAGTATATGTGCTGGTTTATTGCTTGGCTCTTTTGTTTCTTATATCGTCAAGAATATCTTAAACGCTGAACAGTTTGATAGTTTCGGCTGGAGGATACCTTTTTTACTCGGTTTCTTTATTCTTTTTGCAGCGTTTTACATTAAGAACCATACACATGAAACACCAAATTTTAAAAATTTAAAAGAACAGAAAAAGATACAGAATTCGCCGCTAAAAAAAGTTATTACTAAGCATTGGTTTGATATATTAATTTCGATTTTTATTAATGCTCCAGGTTCGATAATATTCTATTTGCATGCAATTTATTTAGTGTCATTTTTAAAAATCAGTCGTAACTTTACCGAAAATGAAGTAAACAGCCTAGCCAGCATATGTTATGTGATTATGATAGCTGTAACATTACTTAGCGGTTATTTATCCGATGTTATAGGTCGCAGGAAAATTTTTGTAATTAATCTTGTAGTAATTATTATAGCAACTCCGTTTTTACTTAATAATTTTGAAACAGGTAATTTCACCGGCGTAATTATTTCACAATTTATACTCGCAGTGCTTGCTGCTAGCTATATTGGTCCTGAGCCAGCTTTGCAGGCAGAATTTTATCCTACTGAAATACGTAACACTGCACTCTCGCTTTCATATAACACTGCTACAACTATATTTGGCGGCACTACTCCACTTGTTTTCGAGTATCTAGTACAAAAAACAGGTCAAGTTACCTCTGCAGTTTATTATATTATTTTAAGCTGTATTCTTGCATTGATAGCATTATTCTTTTACAAAAACCGTACATAAATATACTCGTTTTATTTGAAAAATTGGCTAAATAATCTTTTACAAACCTATCTTGACAGTAAAAATTCAGAAGATGCTGCTATTCACTTTGAAGAATTCTATATTTTTAAAGAGGTTGATATGTGTGGTAAAGCCTTTGGATAGTAGAGGAATAATATAACAAATTCCAAAATTTTTCTTGATTTAATAATAAATATGTGGCAAAAAGAGTTTGGAATAAAATTCTAAGCTCTATAAACATTTTTAAAAAGATTTATAAAGCTTAAGCTACTATAGCTCAGGGGTAGAGCACTTCATTGGTAATGAAGAGGTCGGGGGTTCAATTCCCCCTAGTAGCACCACAAAATCCTCTTGGTACTGATTATTAAATCACAATGGTTTTTATCGTAATTGCATGAAGTTTTTTATTTAATACCTCAGATAGAGCATTTTTTACTAGTTTATGTTGATTAATTAAAGTAAGTCCTCTAAACTGTATATCTGATAATTCTAGTGCATAATGGTCTTGATCACCTACTAAATCGGTAATTTTAATTACGCCGTTTGGAAAAGATTTTTTAAGTATTTTTTCTAATTCTTCTACAGATATTGCCATTATTTTATTAATTCCTATATAATGTATACGTTATTAATTATATCATTATCTATAGAGTTCTATTGATAATAATGATTCTTGCGAATATAATTAATATTAAAATAATATATTACAGTAATATGAAAAAAGAAAGTGAAGAACTAAAATTATTTATTTTAGAATGTCTAAATGAAAAGAAAGCAGAAGATATAGATGTAATTGACTTGAGTGGTAAAAATAAGATAGCTGATTATATTATATTTGCTAATGGTAGGTCAACTAAGAACGTTGGAGCAATAGCTGAATATGTGGCATTAGAGCTAAAAAATAAAGCCGGTATAAGCACTAATATAGAGGGGCTTGGTAAATCAGAATGGGTACTAATAGACGCAGGTACTATTTTGGTTAATATTTTTTATCCTGAAGCAAGAACACATTTTAAACTTGAAGAAATTTGGAAAAAATAAATATTTTTAAATGAACGATCACATACTTATTAATGTTATAGTTTTACTTGGCACTGCAGTCTTTATCGTGGCTATACTTAAGCGATTTAAGTTAAGTCCGGTACTTGGCTATCTAATTGCTGGAGCTGCAATTGGTGATCATGGTCTAAAAATTGTAACATATGACCAGACTAAGTTACTCGGCGAACTTGGTGTAGTATTTCTATTATTTGCGATAGGACTTGAGCTATCTTTCGAACGATTAAAAGCTATGAGGCGGTATGTTTTCGGGCTTGGTACTTTACAAGTTCTAACAACCGCCATAATAATTGCCGGTGTGATGGTGCTTATAGACGGCAATAGTAGTGCTGCTATTATTACCGGAGGCGGACTTGCACTTTCATCTACAGCCCTTGTTATGCAGGTCATTGAGGAAAACCGTAGCCAATCAACACAAATCGGTAGAATTTCTTTAGCAATTCTTCTGCTCCAAGATTTGGCTGTAGTACCTTTACTTGTAATAGTACCACTGCTTAGCGGTAATAGTCAGGCTTCTCTTGCGACAGCACTTGGTATTGCATTTTTAAAAGCCATTGTTGCTTTACTTACTATATTTGTTGCTGGTCGTGTTTTGCTTCGTCCAATATTTTCATTTATATCTTCCGAAAGTAATAGTGCTAATGAGCTACCTATTTCAATGACTTTGTTAATAGTGCTTTCTGCTGCTTGGGCTACTGAAACTTTCGGCTTATCGCTAGCACTTGGAGCTTTTGTTGCTGGAGTATTAGTTGCTGAAACTGAATTTAGACTACAAGCAGAAGAGAGTATTTACCCTTTCAAGAGTCTGTTCTTAGGGCTATTCTTCATGACTGTCGGTATGAATATCGACGCACTTGAAATGTATGAAAAACTATCTCATATCCTTACTTTATCTATTGCTTTAATAGGTATCAAAACCTTGATAATAACAGCTTTTTGTATTTTATTTGGGTTTAATAAAGGTGTTGCTTTTTATTCAGGGCTTTTATTATCGCAGGGCGGAGAATTTGCTTTCATATTATTTAGCTTAGGTAAAGAAAGTGGTGTTTTAGAAGAAAGTAGTGCTAACATATTATTGCTTGTTGTTACCTTTACTATGGCACTTACCCCGCTACTTGCAGCATTAGGACGAAAAATTGCTGAAAAAGTCGATAAAGGTCTCGGCAAAACCCCAACCCAAATTATAGAGCTTGGTGCAAGAGATTTGACAAATCATATTATTATTGCGGGGCTTGGTAATATCGGTAAAATGGTCGCAAGAGTTCTAGAAGCTGAAGGGACAAGCTATGTAATATTAGATTTAGACGAAGATAGAGTTAAGGAAGGTTTAACAGACGGTTTTCCAGTTTTTAAAGGTGATGTATCACAGGCAGATACTCTAAAAGCCCTTGGTACAGATAGGGCTCTTGCTATCATACTTACTATGAATAATCAAGTAACTATAAAGAAATCGCTTAAAACAGTTACCGCTAACTATCCTGATATGCAAGTTATCGTGAAGTTAAAAAGCCTTAAAAATTCCAGAGAGTTCTATGATTTAGGAGCAACAACTATTATCCCTGAAAGTTATGAAACAGGTCTTCAAATTGGCGGTACTGTTTTAAAATTCATAGGCATTAGCGAGCAAGAAATCAATAGAATAAAAGTACAATTTAGGCTTGGTAATTATATAGTAGCAAAGAAAGAGGATAGTTTATCGGAAGTAGAGTATAATGATTAAGATTCTCTTTGCTTTAATTGCAATAATACTATCAACAACAATTAATGCCGATAATAAAAAGTTACCTATTCCGAGATTTGTTTCAATAAAATCTAATGAAGTTAATGCACGAAGCGGTCCGACTACGAAAGCAGCAATAGAGTGGGTTTTTGTTAAAAAAGGTGAACCAGTAGAAATAATTGCCGAATATGAACAGTGGCGGCAAGTACGTGATATTCATGGCGAAAGTGGTTGGATACATTCAAGCGTCTTATCAGGTAGAAGATCAGTAATTATTATTGCTGATCAAGAGATCGAATTACTTAAATATGCAAATATAGAGAGTAGAGTAATAGCAAAATTAATGCCTAAAGTTCGCTGTGGCTTAAAAAAATGCAAAGAACAGTTTTGCCAAATTACCTGCAAAAATTACACTGGCTGGGTACTTAAAAAAGACCTCTGGGGGGTGTATGATGATAAAGATAGGTATTAAATGAAGACCGAATTACCCGAACGCTCTTTGCATATTAGAGGTAGGCTTGATTTTATAAAATCGATGTCATCCCGTGGCGGCATTGCCAGCGTGGATCATTTCCCCCTGCCACCCCGTGGCTTGGGAACTAGAGCCAGTTAAAAATACTAATAAAATTAGTATTTTTTATTATTTTCTGGATCCCGTGGACAAGCCACGGGATGACATTGAGAGTAATTTTCGATTTACGCAATAATGCCTGCTGATCACGGGGGTGACACAGTAGGTGGTGTTTTCATCACCTGCAATACCTTAAATAACCCGCCCATTTCTTTGAGAGATATCAGCCTATTTACTTGTCTCTCTATTAGCTCTGCTTGCTCGGGATTAAGTTTGTTTTGCAGCGTTTGCTTGCGTAGTAAAATCCCATTTTCTATTAAGAAATCACGTTGTGAGATTGTATCTATTACATTTATTTTGCTATTTTGAGCTACTGTTTTGAGCACATAAAAATCTACATGGGCTGATAAATCTTCCTCCCCTAAATTCTCAATTATCGGGCAGTATTTATGATTTTTTATAGCTTGCAAGGTTGAGTTATATTGATATCTAGTCCTAATATTCGGGTTTATATCATAACCGTAATCTATTATAAGACCGCTTCCGCCCAATTCTTTTATATGCTCGGATATAAATTTCATAATCTCTATAGATTTATAGGACTCTTCAAGCACTGCTCCGTCTTTCGCATCTAAATGTGTCTTCTGTAAATATTCTTGTAATTGTTTACTAACAGCTATTTTATCATACTTGATTTTCCCATCTACCGGCTGCACTACAAATATTCTTTCATACCATGATTCTTTTACTTTGATATATTGCTTTATCGGCATAGCATCAAAGAACTCATTAGCTATTATTAGAGCGGGTTTTTTGGGGATATCTTCTATAGATGCGTACCAATTAATTGGTAAATCAAAGTTTTGTAGATTAGATTTTTGCTGAACAATAAAATTTTCATTGATATCAATTAAGTTGATTGATAAAGCGTTATAAAATTCTGGAACTAATTTTGCTGTGCGTAATAAGTCCCGCATTAATAACCCTCTGCCAGGACCAAGCTCGACTATGCTAAGATTTTTAGGACTACCAATTCTTTGCCATTCTTTTATACACCATAAGCCTATAATTTCACCAAATAGCTGCGAAACTTCAGGAGCAGTAGTAAAATCCCCTTCTTCTGCTAAGGATTTCGTTTGCCTATAATAAGAAGTCGGGCTTACATGTAAAACTTCCTGCATAAGACGATCACAAGTGATATAGCCACTTTGCTCAATTATTTCCCTTATTTTGTGATCGATCGACATTCTGTTTTTATTATTAAATAAATACCTAAAAGTAACAGCGGCATCGATAAAATTTGCCCCATAGTTAAACTATCAAAAATAAAGCCAATTTGCACATCCGGCTCTCTAAATATCTCAATAATTATTCTAAAAAGAGAATAAAACATTAAAAACAGACCTGAGTTTAAACCTTGCTTTTTAATTGTATTACGTTTAAATACAGCATAAGCCAAAATACAAAATAACACTAATCCTTCAAAGAAAGCTTCATATAATTGACTAGGATGACGCAAGTTTAAATCGCTATCTGGAAAAATTACACCGATAGATGAATTTGTAACACGCCCATATAACTCACCATTAATAAAATTGGCAATTCTGCCGAAAAATAAGCCAATTGGGACTACTGGAGCAATAATATCGGTAAGACTTAAGAAATTAAGTTTATGTCGTTTGCAAAATATATAAGCAGCAATAATAACTCCTATAGCACCGCCGTGAAAGGACATTCCGCCCTCATATGTTTTTAAAATCTCTATTGGATTTGAAAAATATTTATAAGGATTATATAATAAAATATAGCCAAGTCTGCCTCCAACTATTATCCCAATAATAGCGTATGTAACAAACTCTTCTAAATTTTTCTTAGTGATTTGTGTAGGAAATTTTTCTATAATTTTACTTGCATAAAACCAGCCAAACAAAATTCCAACTACATATGAAAGAGAGTACCAAGATACGGCTAGTGGTCCTACAGAGAAAATAATAGGATTAATATTCGGGAATGTCATAGTTAAAAAGTTATTTTGTTCTTTTTAGTTAAATTTATTTATAATTATACATAATAATATGGTAAGTAAAATATGCAATATTTAATGGATTTATATCGTACATCAAGTACTGAAATAATAATGTTATTTGTTATGCTGGTATCTATTATACCTTTAGTATTTTTAATTAAAAAACTAATTTTTCAGTAAAAAATTACTTAACAAGACATCATTATGAAGATTATGAAAGAGTGTTGAAGAAATATCCGATATTTCGTTATTTACTACACTCTCTATTAGGGATTTATTTCATATCCTGGGGAAATATCTTTCATCCAAGTTCTTTTAAAGCACATATATTACTTGGGATTAAAGATACTATAGTCATATTATATGTCAGTTTATCTTTCACTATGCTATTGCTAACCCTTATAGATGCTGGTGCTGACCTTTATCATAATAGAATTAAAACTTTTGCTAAAAAAGCTCCTCTAAGCTTATATTTTCAAATATTAAAAATATTTGTCATGATCATTTCGGCTATGATAACTATTTCTTATTTGCTAAATATTTCTCTTAGTGCCTTTTTAACAAGTTTAGGTGCTGCCGCTGCTCTTTTAACATTCATCTTTAAAGACACTATGCTTGGGTTAATTGCAAGTCTTCAACTGACTAGTCAAGATATTATCAATAATAGGTGACTGGGTGCGTATTGGTGAAGTCGAAGGAACAGTCGAAAAAATTACTATCTCTGTAGTGACAATTAGAAATTTTGATCAATCTATTTCAACTATTCCTACTTCTAGTGTTTTAAGTTCTAATGTCATAAATTATAAAGGAGTTGATGAAACAGGAGCAAGAAGAGTAAAAAGAGAATTTAATATAAATATGGCAACTATTAATTTTTGTGATTCTACTATTTTAACAAATCTCAAAAAATCTCCTTATCTATCAAAAGATGTAATCAATAAAATCACTCTTGATAAAGATGAAAAAGATCTAACAAATATCAAAATATTTAAATTATATGTTCAAGAATATCTAAAAAATAATCCTGCTATTTATACTGAAGGGTTTACTTTTTTAGTTAGACAACTTCAGCCAACTGTTAATGGCTTACCTATCGAAATATATATTTTCGTTAAAGAAACAAGTTTAATAGGATACGAAAAAGTTCAAGCTGATATTTTTGAACATATAATTTCTGTGTTGCCTGAATTTAAATTAAAAATCTTCCAAAATGTCGGTATAGTGTAGGGCATGTTAGGTTGTTGCATGGATTGAAAAACGTCCTCGATGTCATCCCATGACTTGACCACAATACCCAAAAAAATAATCTAATAGTAAGTGTAGATAGACGAAGTTTAATTTGGAAAAGAGTAATCGGTCCACAAGACGAGGAACGGAAGCAGTTACTTAATACGTGAGTACCGCAGTACTTGTAGGACGACGTAGCCAATTTTTCAAATTAAACGAGTATATCCTTGATTATTTTATTTAAATCCTATAAAATTTAAAGCTCTAAAATATAAAAAATTAAGTACTTACTAATGAATAATAATATAGTTAATCTTGTAGCAGCCATTGTACTATCTTTAGGTATAATTTTTGGTTGGCAATATTTTATTGTAAAGCCGCAACAGCAAAAGCAACAACAACAAATAGCGTTGCAAAAAGCAAAGGATTTAAAGAAAAAAGAATCTGCACAATTAGAGGCTACACCTGTTATTGTTCAAGAAGCAAGTCAAGCACCACGTATTAAAATAGACTCAAATGCACTTTCTGGTTCTATTTCGTTAAAAGGACTTAGATTTGATGATTTAATTTTGAAAAAATATAAGCAAGATTTATCTGAAAATAGCCCTGAAGTGGTATTATTTTCACCATCTGATACTAAAGATGCGTATTTTGCAGAAATAGGTTGGGTGAGTAACTTATCTAGTGTAAAGCTACCTAATAACGAAACTATATGGAATAGTGATAGTGAAATATTAACTCCTGAAAAACCAGTTAATTTATTTTGGGTTAATGAGGATGGGGTTAAATTTTTAGTAGCTATTACAGTAGATGAAAATTATTTATTTACTATAGAACAAACCATCGTCAATAATAGCAATCAAGAACTTCCTGTGCAATCTTACGGCTTGATTAATCGTAAATATACTGCTGTAGAAAAAGCCGTAAATATACTACATCAAGGTCCTATTGGATGTATAGATGAAAACCTAAAAGAGTATTCATATGATGATATTAAGGACAAAAAAAGTGAGAAATTTTCCGCAAGTAAAGTTGATTGGATAGGAATTACTGATAAATATTGGCTTACTTCTTTAATTCCTGATAAATCAAGTAATTATAGTTCAAACTTTAATTATGCAGTTAAACAAGAAGTAGAGCGATATCAAGTAGATTTTATTTCACCTGTACAAATAGTAAAGCCAGGTGAGAATTTTTCTATTAAAGGAAGACTTTTTGCGGGAGCAAAGAAAGTAGATTTGCTAGACAAATACGAAAAGCAATATGACATTAAATTATTTGATAGAGCTATAGATTTCGGTTGGTTTTATATAATTACTAAGCCGGTTTTCTATGCGATGAACTTCTTTTATAAATATGTCGGTAATTTCGGTATTAGTATCTTAATAGTTACTGTTATTATTAAATTACTGATGTTTACTTTGGCTAATAAATCCTATCGTTCAATGAAAAGAATGAAGAATTTACAGCCTGAAATCAATAGGATAAAAAATCTATATGGTGATGATAAAGCTCGTCTAAATCAAGAAATTATGGCTTTATATAAAAAGGAAAAGGTCAATCCCGTAGCTGGTTGTCTGCCTATACTTGTTCAAATACCGGTATTTTTCTCTATCTATAAAGTGCTTTATGTTACTATTGAAATGCGTCAAGCACCATTTTACGGCTGGATTAAAGACTTATCCGCTCCTGATCCTACTAGTATCTTTAACTTATTTGGGTTGTTGCATTTTTCTCTACCTTCATTCTTAATGATTGGTGCATGGCCTATCTTAATGGCTATTACTATGTTCTTGCAACAAAGAATGAGTCCTGAGCCTGCTGATCCAGTACAAGCTCAAGTAATGAAATTTATGCCTTTAGTTTTC
Organism: Rickettsia bellii RML369-C; assembly: GCF_000012385.1. Taxonomy (NCBI): domain Bacteria; kingdom Pseudomonadati; phylum Pseudomonadota; class Alphaproteobacteria; order Rickettsiales; family Rickettsiaceae; genus Rickettsia; species Rickettsia bellii. Next base: position 9,950 of record NC_007940.1, on the reverse strand, counting down.
CTGGTAATGTTTAGTAGTTTTCCAGCAGGTCTTTTAATATATTGGTCTTGGAACAACATTTTATCCATAATCCAACAATATTATATTAATAAGCTAGATAAATAAATGGAGTGTTTATAATATAATTGATGAAAATTGATGAAAATTTACCTAACTATTTGACCATTGCCCGAATAGCTGCAATTCCAGTTATTATACTAACATTTTATATTAATAGCCCTCTTGCCCGCATGCTTGGAGCGTTACTATTTGTACTAGCCAGCATTACGGATTTTTTTGATGGTTATATTGCAAGAAAATATAACTTGGTTACAAGTTTTGGTAAAATGCTCGACCCAATTGCGGATAAATTATTAGTCGGCTGTGTTATTATAATGTTATTGAAGAAAAGTGATGTAGATGAAATTCCTTGTTTATTGATATTGGCAAGAGAGTTTTTAGTTAGCGGTCTTCGAGAATTTTTAGCATTAGTTAAAGTTAGTGTTCCTGTCTCAACACTTGCAAAAACTAAAACCTTTTTACAGATGTTTGCTTTATCAATATTAGTATTAGGCTCAAAAGGTTCTAATATTATCTATCTTGATTTAGTTGGAGAAATAATTTTATGGATTGCAGCTTTTTTAACAATCATAACTGGTTATTCTTACTTTAAAGCATGTAAGAAATATTTTTAATTTTTAGGTTCATTAAATATGCTTGCCGACAAAAAGATTGTAAAAGTAGAAGTAAGTAAAGAACATTTAAAAACTCTAAATGAAGCTTCAACTCTTTTAATAAGTTGCGTAGATTTTAGATTGATAGATGAAACAGATAAGTTAATGAAACAACTAGGTTTAGAAGATGATTTCGATAAGGTATCACTTCCTGGTGCTTCTCTTGCTCTTGTTAATGAGAAATACACCCATTGGGGAAAGACTATAGAAGATACTATAGAAATTTTACAAGACTTACATAACATCAAACAAATCATTTTCCTTGATCATCGTGAATGTGGGGCATATAAAAAGCTCATAGCCGAAGAACGTTTAAGCACTAAAGAAAAAGAAACCGAAGCACATACGGAAATTTTAAATAAAGCCCGTAAGATAATCAAAGAAAAATTTCCACAACTAAAAGTTTATACTTTCTTAATGGGTCTTGACGGCGTGATAGAACAGATTTATGAGCGTCATCCTGCGGATTGCTAGCCAAAATATTAAAATTATTAGTATCAAAAGTTGTTTTTCTGTGTATTATAATCAAGCTAGAGTATAGCACTAACTTAATTTATAATATAATCAATGAAAATTTTTATGAGTACTAATATTGTTAATTCAGAATATTTAGAATTTTTAGAACAACTAAAAATTCGTGTATCTCAAAGTCGCTATCAAGCTGCAAGGTCAGTAAATAGTGAACTAATAAGACTCTATCATTATATATGCAGTGAAATTCTTAATAGACAAGAAAGGTATGGTTGGGGTGCTAAAGTAATAGATAATTTAAGCCGTGATCTACATTCTGCATTCCCTGAAATGAAAGGATTTGGTAGCAGAAACCTTAAATATATGAAGCGTTTTGCTGAAGAATATAGGGATACAGAATTTGTGCAGCAGGTTGCTGCACAATTACCTTGGTTTCATATAGTAGTTCTATTAGACAAAGTAAAAGACAATCAACATAGAATTTTTTACATAAAGAAAACAATTGAAAATGGTTGGTCACGTAGCACACTAATTAGACAAATCGAACTTGAATTACATAAAAGACAAGGGCAAGCAATAACAAACTTTCAAAATAAACTAACTTCTTCCCAATCTGATCTAGCACATTATACACTTAAAGATCCGTATATTTTTGATTTTTTAAGTGTAGGTAAAGAAGCACATGAAAGGGAAGTAGAAAAAGAATTAACTAAGCACATAGAGAAATTTTTACTTGAGCTTGGGGCAGGCTTTGCTTTTGTTGGCAGACAATATCACTTAGAAATAGGTGAACAAGATTTTTACATTGATTTATTATTTTATCATTTAAAGCTTCGTTGTTTTGTAGTAATTGAGCTTAAGGATAAAGATTTTAAGCCAGAATATGCCGGTAAAATGAACTTTTATTTATCAGTTATAGATGATCTTTTAAAACATCCGAATGACAACCTTTCTATCGGATTAATTCTATGCAAGTCTAAAAATAATGTATTAGCAGAGTATGCATTGCGTGATATGAGTAAACCAATCGGACTTGCTGAGTATAAAATAACTGAAAATTTACCTAAAGAGATAAAGGGAGAACTTCCAACTATTGAAGAATTAGAAGCAGAGCTTGCTAAAGATTTCTAATGTTATATACCATTTTTAATCAGGTAAATCATGCAAAAATTGGTTCTATTACACGTTCAAAAACGAGATGAACTAATTGACGTACTACGTGGTATAGCAATTATTTTAGTTTTGATACTACATTTTCACCTTAGTTATACAATAGAGAGTTGGAATTTTAATTTCTTAATGCATGGAAATTATGGAGTTACAATATTCTTTGTAATATCTGGATATTTAATTAGTACAAATGCGTTAAAAAGATATGGTGATTTAGCCTCTATTGATATCAAGCATTTTTATTTGCTACGATGTGCAAGAATATTACCACCACTATTTTTTGCATTAATAATTATTAGTTTGTTTTATGCTTTAGATTTGAAATCATTTATAAATTTAGTATATAAAGATGGTGTAAATAATCCTTCATTAGGCTTAACAATATTTTCAGTGCTAACTTTTTGGCATAATGTTATGATGGATTATTATGGATATTTTAATTATGCAATAAATATCTACTGGTCTTTATCTGTAGAGGAGTTCTTTTATTTAATATTTCCTTTAGCTTGTGTAATACTTAGAAATAGGAAACTTATAATTTTTATACTAATCTCTATAATTGCTATATCCCCTATATATAGATACATGAATAGGAATGATGAAATAATTTTTATGTATAGTTATCTTGCCTGTTCTGATGCAATATCCATTGGTATATTATCAGCTCTACTAAAAAGCAATATAAAATATTTTCCTCAAAAGAATCTAATTAGGGTCTTTGGATTTTCGTTGATAGGATTTGTTTATTTTATACTAGGAATTCACGGCTTTGAAGCAATTGGCTTTTCTTTAGTATCTCTTGGCACAGGGCTAATTATTATTTCATCTTACAGCCAAACTTTTAAGTCAAATGTTGTTTCTAAGCTTCTTTCTTTTTTAGGTAAAATTAGTTATGAACTATACCTTTTTCATATCATCATACTTGGATTAATACGAGGCATTATTGTGCCAAAAAATCTTTCTGGATTACCTGCTATCGGATTGCTGAGCATGTTTTTATTCTGTTCTGTGCTAATTTCATATTTGATTTCAAGATTTTATTCTGAACCAATTAATAGATTTTTTAGACGATGTTTAATGGCAAAATATAACTACTAAAGTTTTTGCTTGCCTTGCTTATAAAGAAAAGTTAAAATTCAGTTTATTTATATAGAATATTCTAACATGCAAATTAAAGAAATTTTTTCTTGTTCTGTAGAAAAAGCTTGTGAGTTACCGTTATTTGACACGAAAGTACAGGCAGGTTACCCGTCGCCTGCTGACGGATATATGAGTAATAGCCTTGATTTGAATAGCCATTTAATTAAGCATCCTAAATCAACTTTTTTTGTTCAAGTAACCGGTGATTCTATGATAGATGCCGGTATTAGAGAAAATGATTTATTGATAGTTGATAAATCTCTACCCCCTACCAATAATAAAATAGTAATTGCAGTTATTAATAATGAATTTACTGTAAAACGCTTAAAATTTATCAACGACGAAGCTTACTTAATGCCTGAAAATAAAGATTTCCCACCTACCAAAATTGAAAATGGTACGTATATCTGGGGAGTCGTCACAAGCGTAATCCAACAGTTTTAATTTTTCTAAAGGAAGATTCAAGTTATAATTTCTTCATCTTCTCTTGTAAAGAATTCTGACGCAAGCGGGTTTTTAAGCTTTCAAAATCAACTATTTCTGCTTTTTGATTTTGGCAGCTACAAGCAAAAATATATTTTCTTTCATCTTCAACTTTTTGTATACACTGCCCACAAATTCCTTTCATCATGCATTGCATAGATGAATTAACGCTAACAATTATCTCTGCACTTTCACCGAATATTTTTAAGCTTTGTAACTCTTCTGCTATTTCAGGTGATGCATTAATTATTACTCTATCTACTGAAGTTAGCTTTTGTGTTTTTATTTCAGGATAGGTAAAAAACATAACTTCGTTATTGTTATCTTTTAGAGCTTTAATTAAAATATTATTCGGTTCAGTGTCAATAACTACTATTCTTTTATTACTTGGTATCTCTAAGGGCATCCCGCTTGGTCCCATTAAAACTACTTTTTCATCTTCAGAAAATAATTTACATAAACTAGTTGATTTGCCGATATCATATATTATAAAACTAATCAAGCCGCTTTCTATATCAATATCCGCAACGCTTAGGGCTATAGGTTCTATTAATTTAGTTATATCATTAGAATAATTTTGTAAACGGAAAAACTGCCCTGGCTTAAAATTCCTAGCAGCAAGCGGTGAGTGAATTACTAACTCAAAAATTTTATCGCCTAAGATGTTTATTTTGTGAACCTTGCTAATTAACAAATCATCTAGCTGTTTTACAAAGTTTTTATAATCACCTTTAAAATTCGGGTTATTATTTGCTAACTTCTTATTAATAGCCTCATAGCCATCTTTACTATTAGCAAGAGCCTTAACTACACTACCTGAATATTTAGGGTTGCAGTCTCCAAAGTAGCTATATTTATCTTCATCAAATTCGGTATTGTTTTCTATACCAATTGCCATGATCACGGTTTTGGCTTTAACAATGATGTCAATCCGTGGCTTGACCACGGGATCCAGAAAGTCTGCTACAGCATTACAGTTTGTTGATTTACTGGATCCCGTGGTCAAGCCACGGGATGACATCAAATAGGTTTGATTCCTGAACTCCACGGACTCTACATGCCCATATTTATCATTATTAATTCTCAAAGGCTGCATATTTTCTTCAAAATTAACTCCTAATGCTAATGCATATATTAGCTCCTCATGATTTAATTTATATGCCGGCGAATCTTGCAGCTTCCCACGATAATAAATAGTAGCTCCGCCCAGTTTCTTAAAAACCTCTTTTAGCTCTTCATTATTCTTAGCTTTCTCAAATAATTTTGCATGAGCAATAAATTCCTCGGCTATTTCCTTATCTTCTTCAGTATAATCTTTGCCGTATTTGGCAACAACAAACTCGTAATCTTTAACAAAACTCTTTACCTGCTTTTTATAATAATATAAGCTTTCCGTTGCTGCATCTAGAGAGGTAAGACCGCCACCAATTACCGCAATCGGCATCCTAATAAGCATATTAGTATTAGAGTTTTCTAAAAACGCTCCACCGCTTTGCAAAGTCATTAAAAAGTCTGAAGCTGTTTTAACACCTTTAACATCAAAATTCTCTATATCCAAAATTTTTGGCTTACCAGCTCCAATGCAGAAAGCTATATGATCAAAACCTAAATCAAAGGCTTGCTCTTTCGTTATGTTAAAATCTAAAGCCACCCCATCATAATATTTAAACTGGCTATTTCTCTCGAGTATTAGCCGTAATATATCAAGGTTGTTTTTATCCCAGCGAACAGTAATACCATATTCCGCTACTCCACCAAATCCTTTCGGTACTCTTTCAGATAATTTATTTTTATATTCATGCCAAAATTTTATTGGCTTATGAATATCAAAAGGCAAAGGTGTAATTTTCAAACCATCAATAGCCGTGACGTTATGACCAGATCGTAATAAATAATAACTAAGACTGAAACCTCCCGGACCAAGCCCTGTAACCAGAATATTATAGTTAGTAGATTCTTTTGGCAGCGGGTTATAAATATTAAGCGGATTCCAACGAGTTAAAAGTAGATATATCTCTAAACCATAAGGTAACTTAAGCGTTTCTTCTAAAATATTTGACTCTATTAGCGGTATATTTACCGGATCTTGCTTTTGATAAATACAGGCTTTTGAGCAATCATTACAAATCCTATGACCGGTAGCCGCAACCATTGGGTTATCTATAACAATAATCGCAAGAGCACTTAAATTAAAGCCTTGAGCTTTAACGTAATTCATCTCGGAAATTTTTTGTTTTAGGGGGCAACCTTTCATCCCCTGGCTTGATTGGAGTTGTTGTATGGATCGAAAAATGCGTTCGGTGTCATCCCGTGGCTTGGGAACTAGATCCAGTATAAAGCGAGAGAAATCGAGCTTTTTACAGTTGTATTTTTTATTACTGGATCTAGTTCCCAAGCCACGGGATGACAGATTTGAGCTGTATGAAAAAGCTTCTGTAGGAATGACATTTTGACCCTTAGAACAACTATCTTTATCTTGCTTATGGCAATAAATACAATAATGAGAGTGGTTTAAAGCTTCATCCAGATTTAAAAAGGAATCTGTATAATCAAAATTTAACCTTTCATTTTTTTGATATTTAGATATTTTTTTATCATCTATTAGGTTTTCTTTGTCTAGCTTTTGTGGGAGGTCAAACAAGATGTCATTCCGCAACTTGATTGCGGAATCTATTTGTTTTTTCTGGATCCCGTGGCGGGACCACGGGATGACACCATCAATAAAGCCACGAGATGACACCCTATAAGCAGCATATTGTGCGGCTATATCTAATTCTTTTACAAAACTCTCTTCTGCTTGTTGCCATATAATTACTTGTTTAGCGAAATCTCTAGAAGTAAAATTTTTACCTATTAAATCAACTAATTTTAAGTATATATCCTCAAAATCTATATCTTTTATTTTTTCTTGTGAATATTTCTTGATGGCATAACGCTGGACAAATTTTCTTTTGCACTCATAAATAATATCAAAATCTTTATGCTGTAATCTCAAACTTGTAATTTCGTTTGAAATACAAAATAATTCTGCTAGAAAATCATCCAAGTAAGGAGATATATTTAATAAAAATTCGGAATAATCTTGAGAGAGAATAGAATAAGGATTAGATCTAAATAATAATATACTATCATAAAGCGATTTGTTGGCTTTAAAGAGATAATCTAAAAATATTTGATCTAATTTTTTAAGACCGGTTAAATCTAATTTTTTAAAATCTAGATTAAAACCAAGCTTCATAGGTAATAAATAACTCTTTTTGAAAAGCGTTTATATACTAAGTAGCTTATACAAACAGTGATAAACGCTACTAATACAGATTTACCTATTGATATTAAGTCCGGTAATGCCCCATTAATTACCAATGATTGTGCAGGTCTTATAATTATAAAGAACGGGTTAAGCTCAAAGAATTTTCTTTTAGACTCAGGAATTAAAGAATATGGATAAATTATCGGTATGCTCCAATAAATGACTCCTAAAACAACATTTAATATTTGTGGAATATCACGAATATAAGGTGTTAGAAAAGCCATCACAATAGATCCACTAATTATACAAACTATTAGCGGTAAAATTAATATTGGCATAAATATTATTTGCCATGTAAACTTTTCTGGAAATAACAAAATAAAAGCACAATACATTGCCAAAAATGAACAAAACAAGTTATATAGCTGTGCTAAGCTATCTGCAACTGGGAAAAAAGTCTTAGAAATTCTAACTTTTTTTATTACTTGGTCGCGTGTCACTAAAGAATTTGAAGAAATTGTTAAACTACTTACTATAAAAGTCCATAAAGGCATTCCTCCAACTAGATTCATTATCAAAAATTCTCTTGGTTGATGTAGTAAAAAACCAAAAAAATATGAAATTACTAATATATTAACAAATGGCTGAATTAGACTCCATAAAGAACCTAAAAAAGAATCTTTATTTTGTCTTATTATAGATGCTTTGACTAATAATATTACTGATTCCCAATATTTTTTAGACAAAAAATACTTTATCATTTTCTTTTTCTTCTCGTATAAATTTTGAATATTTCTGAAGGTTTACCATCTCCAACAATATTACCATCTCTCAATAAAATACATCTAGTACAATTTTCTTTTACTATATTTTCTTGATGAGTTACTATTATTGAAATAGGTGTGTTTCTAAACTTATTTTTCATTAAATTTAAAGATTTTTCTACAAAATAATTATCTCCTGTAGCAAAAACTTCATCAAGTAAAAGTATCTGAGGGTTTTGAAATATTGATGTAGAAAAGGCAAGTCGTGCTAGCATTCCTGAACTATAATTTTTTATAGGCAAATCAATTTTTTTACCTAATTCCGAAAAATCTATAATTTCCTGTTCTGTTTCTTTATTATACTTGTCTAACATATTGTTATAAAGCATCAACATTTTGATGTTATCGCGACCTGTTTGTTCTTGTTCAAAACCAACACCCATATCTATTATTGGTGCAATCTCGCCACAAACGTTTATTGTCCCTTTTATTGGCGGATAAATTCCTGCTATCATTTTTAAAAGTGAACTTTTTCCTGAACCATTACTACCTACAAAAGCTACTTTTTCCCCTTCATAACAAGAAAAGTTAATTTTTTTTAATATAGGTATATTTGGCGAAAAAGAAGTCCCTCTGTTAAGAAAGAAATGCTTTAATCCTTGTGCTCTTTTGTGGGTATCTATACCTTCAACGTAAGCGTTTTTTATCTCTATAAATACTTTAGAATGATTAAAAGACATAAAATTAATACTTATATATTATTGTTAATCCATTCTATAAGCGAATTTTTCTGATGCAATCCTACTTTAGTATCTTTCTGTTCACCATTTTTAAATAACATTACTGTTGGGATACTACGAATGCCATATTTTGAAGGAATTTCTGGATTTTCATCAATATTCATTTTAAGTACTTTCACTTTACTTTCTAAATCTTTACTTATTTCTTCTATTATTGGTGTTAACATTCTGCATGGACTGCACCACTCAGCCCAAAAATCTACTAATACAGGTAAATCTGATTTTAGTACTTCCTCTTCAAAAGATTTATCTGTTACATTACTTGCCATATGTCCTCTATATTTTTTACAAGTAAAATTATAAATTACCAAACTATACTTGTAAATAATGAAAATTTTTATTTTTTATACTTATTTTTTTTATTATAATATATCCGCATTATTAAAGCAGCTGTTTCTTCTATTGATTTTGTCGATACATCTATTACTGGCCAATTTCTTAATTCACAAATTTTCTTAACTTCTAAACATTCTTTTTGTACTATATTAAAATCTGTATAATTTCTATTTTCATTAATTTGTAGCAAATTCAGCCTAGTTTCTCTTATTTCTATTAATCTATTTGGATTAATTACAAGCCCTACTACTAATTGATCTATATCTTTTTCTATAAAATCAGGGAACGGGCAATTATAAACGTAAGGAATATTTGCCGTTTTTAGCCCATTATATGCTAAAAATACGGAAGTAGGGGTCTTAGAAGTTCTAGATGGACCTATTAATATAATATCTGCAAACTGTAACTCATTAAGCAGCTGTCCATCATCATGTCTTATAGCATAATCAATAGCATTAAGAGTATCAAAATAAGTTTTATCGAATTTATAATTATAATTTTGCTCTTTTTCTATCTCAATTCCTGAAAAAACTGACATTTCTTTAATAATTTTACTTATTACCGAAATACAAGGAATTTTTAATTCATAACAAAATTTTGTCAGAGTCTTCCTTAGTTCTTGATCCGCAATTGTGTATAATACAATACCATGCTTTGATTCTATCTTACTCAATACTTCTTTTAATAATTCTGAATTTCTAATCATTGGCCAATGATATAATTTTGGTTTCAAAGAAGTAAATTGAGCAAGAGCAGAATGAGCTGCACTCTTTGCAGTTTGAACAGAAGAGTCTGAAACTAGGTGAATAATCAGCTTTGTCAT